>WHST01000018.1 GCA_009379955.1 Streptosporangiales bacterium
CACGCCGGCACGGTGAACCGGCCGGGCCTCGGGGCTGATCCGCGGCCGGTCACCAGCTCAGACGTTGTTCCAGACGGGGACGTGGTACTTCTCGGCGAGGCACATCGGGCACGGGAGCCGGTTGCCGTGCGGCTCGCACCGTTCGTCCGTGTCGTCGTCGATCGGTGCCGTCTGTTCCTCGCTCACTGCTGTTCCCCCAGTCACTCCCAGACGAGATCGCGCTTCATGTCCGCGACGGTATGTGGGGCGCTCGGGGGCGGGCTACGAGTGTGCCGAAAGTTGCCCCTACGGGGCGAGCGACTCCGCGGCGCTGGCGATCAGGGCGCGAGCCGCCGCTCCATGCACAGCGGTCGCGGCGAGAGCGTCGAACTCGTCGCGGTACAGCGCGAGCTCGGATGGCGTGGTGATCTGGAGGTAGCCGGAGACCAGCTCCACGTTGACTTTCCTCCAGCCGGGTCCTTCCATCATTGCGAACCCCTCACACGGCCAGCGCAGCGGGCGATCGACGTCCGACGGAATGATGCCGAGAGAGACCGACGGGTAGGACATCACCGCACGGAGGTGCTTCAGCTGGGCGCGATGGACGTCAGGGACGCACACGCGATGATGTAGCACCTGTTCTTCCACCACGAACAGCCAACGGGCGTCGGGTCGATGGAGCACATGTTGGCGATCCATCCGCTCGACGACAGCCTCCGCGACGTCATCACCACTGAGACCGAGAAGGTCATTCACGGACTCCAACGCGGTTGCTGTGTAGTTCGCGATTTGTAGAAGCCCCGGCACGACCATCGGCTGGTAGCAGCGGTAGAGGCGGACCTGTTCAAACTCCGAGCGTACGGACTCCTGTGCCTGTTTCAACCCGGCGCGGTGCAGGCGCTGCATCGTCGTCCACATGCCGGCAGCAGTCGATCGCTCGGCCAGCAGCTCCTCTGTCCGTTCCGGTGAGACCCCGCAGATCTGGCACCACGTCGACAGGTCCACCGCCGAGATCGGGCGGACGCCATGCTCGACCCGGCTGATCTTCTGCGGGCGCCAGCCCGCCTCGGCGGCGAGTGCCCGTGCCGTTAGTCCAGCTCGCTCCCGAACCTCCCGTAGCTGGACGACGAGGGCTTGTCGGGCGGCCTGCGCGCTGGAGGAGCTGGACGACGGCACGGGTGGGGGGCCGTCAGTCCGGCTGGAACTCGCCGTGCAGGATGCCGTGCTCCCATGCGGCGTCGAAAGCGGCGATCGTCTGTGCGACCACGGCCGGATCGTTGGTCAGCTCGTCGCCGTGGTCGATCAGACCCTCACCCTCGGGGTCGGGTGACAGATGGTGGAACTTCACGGTCCGCCGGTCGAACAACCAGAGGTCGTTGCCCGGCAGCAGCAGCCCGGAGGCGCGGCGGCGGGGCAGCCACCGCACCTCCTCGCCCGCCTCGACGTTCACCGCGGTGGTGATGTGGTGCTCCCACCTCAGGTAGTCCGTCAGCGGCTCGGGAACGACCCGCAACCGCCGCCAGGTCACGCCACGTGCAACGGATTCCCGGACCAGCTCGTGCCACTTCTCCGCTTCTGCTGGCAGGACAGCATCGCCACGTTGCCCTTCCCGCCACCGTAGGTAGGCAGGGTCGTCGTGGCCGTAGTGCTCGCGCATCTCCAAGTGGGCGAGCGACCGTTGGGTCGCGCCGACCAGCTTGGCGAACGTCGGTCGTCCCGGTCCCTGGCGGCCCTTCTCGTAGGTGCCGCCTGCGGCCTCCGCGATGATCGGCCACATCCGAGCGGGCATCCGGAACACGCCCTCATCCGCGGCAATCGCGGTGTGCTCCGATACGTACGCGATGGTGGCGGGGTCGGTGACCTTCTTGCCGACGAACAGTCCGTCGCCGCTCTCGTCGTCCACGAGTACCGCCGGGCACTTCTCAGCTGGGCTGTCAGGATCCGTACCTACGAGGTCGAGTGCCATGGTCGACGCCTCCATGTCTGGTTGCCGGGAGTTGCCCCCCACGCAACCGACCCTCACCGCACCCGGTCAAGGAAGTTGCCAGAAGTTGCCCCTGGTTGCTCGGCAAGCATCGTTGTGCTGCCTGACGACGTCAAGAGCGTCCGTCGCCGCACCGTTGCGTCCGAGTAACCGGTGGCCATGGCGACCACTTACTCGGACGCAACGACCGGCGAGACCGCCGAGTAGGCTGTGCGCTCGAACCGACCGGTACCTTGACGCCGTGGCCGTACGCGTGGCGCGGGACTGAAGCGGAAGGTACGTGATGTCCGAGCCAGCGCCTCGGCCGCAGGCCGAGCGGCCCGGCCGCCTCACCGTCGGCGTCGTCGGCGCCGGCCGGGTGGGTGCGGTGCTCGGGGCGGCGCTGCAGCGCGCGGGTCACCGGGTCGTGGCCGTCGCGGCCACGTCGGAGGCGTCGCGCACCCGGGCCGAGGCGATGCTCCCCGGCGCCGAGATCCTCCCGGCACGCGACGTCGTCGCCGGTGCCGACCTCGCGCTGCTGTCGGTACCCGACGACGTGCTGCCCGACCTGGTCACCGGGCTCGTCGACGTCGGCGCGGTACGCGAGGGGCAGCTGCTCGCACACACCAGCGGTCGGCACGGCATCGGCGTCCTCGAGCCGGCGCTACGGGTGGGCGCCCTGCCGCTCGCACTGCACCCGGTCACCGCGCTCACCGGCACCTCCCTCGACCTCGGCCGGCTGTCCGGCTGCTGCTTCGGTGTCACCGCGCCGGACGTCCTGCGACCGATCGCCGAGGCGTTGGTGATCGAGATGGGCGGCGAGCCGGTGTGGGTGCCCGAGGAGCACCGCCCGCTCTACCACGCCGCGCTCACCGTCGCGTCCGACCACCTCGTGACACTGGTGGCGCAGGCGGCCGACCTGCTGCAGCAGGCGGAGGTCGCCGACCCCAGGCGGCTGCTCGCGCCGCTGGTGTCCGCCGCCGTCGACCAGGCGCTCGCCGTGCCCGACGTCACGGCCGGTCCCGTCGCCCGTGGTGACGTGACGACCGTCGCGGCGCACCGCGCCGAGCTCGACCGCACGTCGCGCGAGGCCGCCGCGGCGTACGTGACGCTCGCCCGCCTCGCCGCCGACCGTGCGCTCGCAGCGGGAGCGCTGGCACCCGACCAGGCCGAGGCACTCCTCGACGTGCTCGCCGCCCCCACCGACAGGGAGGCCTGAGCCGGCATGCTCCTCACCATCGACGTCGGCAACAGCAACACTGTGCTCGGCCTGTTCGAGGGCGCCGTGATGGCCGAGAAGTGGCGCATCGCCACCGACCCGCTGCGCACGGCGGACGAGCTTGCCGTCGTCCTGCAGGGCCTGCTCGCGCAGTACCCCGAGCCGGGCGGTGCCGAGGTCACCGGCATCTCGCTGTGCTCCACCGTGCCCAACGTGCTGCAGCAGGTGCGTCAGCTGTGCAGCCGCTACTTCGCCGACGTCCCCACGGTGATCGTCGAGCCGGGGATCAAGACCGGCGTGCCGATCCGTTACGACAACCCGCGCGAGGTCGGCGCCGACCGCATCATGAACTCCCTCGCCGCGCACGAGCTGTACGGCGGCCCCGCCATCGTGGTCGACTTCGGCACCTCGACGAACTTCGACGTCGTCTCCGGCCGCGGCGAGTTCCTCGGCGGCGCGCTCGCTCCCGGCATCGAGATCTCGCTCGACGCGCTCGCGGGCCGCGCCGCCCAGCTGCTCAAGGTCGAGCTGCGCCGGCCGCGGTCGGTCGTGGGCAAGTCGACGGTCGAGGCGCTGCAGTCCGGCATCCTGTACGGCTTCGTCGGTCTCGTCGACGGCATCGTCGAACGGATGATCACCGAGCTCGGCCTCCCCGCGGGCGACGTCACGGTGATCGCCACCGGCGGCCTCGCGCCGACCATCGTGCCCGAGTCGCGCACGATCACCGTGCACGACCCGTGGCTCACCCTCGTCGGCCTGCGCCTGGTCTGGGAGCGCAACGTCGGTTCCGAGAGCCACGCGGCCTCCTGACGCCGGCAACCGGCGCCCGGGTAATCGGGTCGCGGGGCCGTCGGGGCCCGGCTATAGCCTGGCGGGGTGAACGAGCAGCCGACACCGTACGACGACCTGCCCGAGCAGATGCGGGTGCGCAGGGAGAAGGTCGACCGCCTGCGGGAGCGGGGGATCGACCCCTACCCGCTGGGCTTCCCGCGCACCGACACGGCGGCCGACGTACGAAAGCGGTTCGGCGATCTCGAGGCCGACACCGCGACGGGGGAGCGCGTCACCGTCGCCGGGCGGGTCATGCTGAGCCGCAACACAGGCAAGCTCTGCTTCGCCACGCTCCAGGACGGCACCGGCCGGCTGCAGGTCATGGTGTCGCTCGCGCAGGTCGGCGAGGAGTCCCTCGCAGCATGGAAGGCCGACGTCGACCGCGGCGACCAGGTGGGCGTCGAGGGCGAGGTCATCACGTCCAGGCGCGGTGAGCTGTCCGTCCTCGTCGACAGCTGGGCGATCACCAGCAAGGCGCTGCGCCCGCTCCCGGAGAAGTGGCTCGGGCTCGCCGACCCCGAGGCGCGGGTGCGGCAGCGGTACGTCGACCTCCTGGTCAACCCCGACAGCCGCCGCGTCCTGGAGATCCGCGCCGCCGTGACCAACGCGCTGCGCGACTCCATGCGCGAGCGCGGCTTCCTCGAGGTCGAGACCCCGATGCTGCAGGTGATCCCCGGCGGTGCCACCGCCCGGCCGTTCGTCACCCACATCAACGCGTACGACCTCCCGCTCTACCTGCGGATCGCTCCCGAGCTCTACCTGAAGCGGTTGCTGGTGGGCGGCGTCGAGAAGGTCTACGAGATCAACCGCAACTTCCGCAACGAGGGCGTCGACCGTTCGCACAACCCCGAGTTCACGATGCTCGAGGCGTACGAGGCGTACGGCGACTACGACAGCATCGGCGCGCTCACCCGCGACCTCTACCAGGACGCCGCGCGCGCGGCCTTCGGGTCCACCGTCGTCACCCACGCCGACGGCACCGAGCACGACCTCGGCGGCGAATGGCGCCAGGTCACCATGTACGGTGCGCTCGCCGAGGCACTCGGCGAGGACGTTTCACCGGAGACCGCCCGCGACAAACTCGCCGTGCTCGCGGACAAACACGGTATCGAGGTGCACGACTCCTGGGGACAGGGCAGGATCGCAGAGGAGCTCTTCGACGAGCTGGTGCCGCCTACCCTGATCGCACCGACGTTTGTCCGCGACTATCCGGTCGAGACCTCACCGCTGGTACGTTCGCACCGCGAGACTCCCGGCGTCGTCGAGAAGTGGGACTTGTATATCCAGGGGGTCGAGGCCGGTACGGGCTACTCCGAGCTGATTGACCCGATCGAGCAACGTGAGCGTTTTGTCGCACAGGCCGCGCTCGGTGCGGCTGGTGACGACGAAGCGATGTGGCTCGACGAGGACTTTCTGCGCGCGCTCGAGCACGGAATGCCCCCGGCGGGCGGCGTGGGCTTCGGAATCGACCGGCTGATGCTCTTCCTCACCGGCCTGCCGCTGCGCGAGACCATAACCTTTCCCCTCGTGAAGCCGGAGCAGTAATGGTCGACGTGCTCGTGGCCCTTCTGCCACCCGGAGTCATGGCGGGGGTCGTCATCGCTTTCGTGGTCTGGGTATTCCGTCAGCGGTCGAAAAAGGACGCCGAGGATCACCTGCAGAACCCCTCGCACCCCGATGAGGACCGCACTAAGCGCTGAATCCCTCGGTGTGCCGTCTCCAGATTTGCGTTCCCGAGTGATTTACTGTTTCCTAGGCGGGACGATTTCAGGGAGCGAAGGGAAGCCCAGTGGCGCAGAAGGTCATGACCCTACTCGTCTGCGATCTCCACGGTGACGAGACCGAGGGCGTCGAGACGATCGCCTTCGGCCTGGAGGGCAGTGCGTACGAGGTCGACGTGTGCAAGAAGCACGCGAAGGAGATCAGAGACGCGGTCGGCAGGTATGTGCCCGCCGCGCGCAAGGTGACAGCCCGGTCGGTCGGACGTGGCCGGGGCCGCCGCGGCTCGAAGGTCGCCGGCGCCTCCACCGCGGACGTCCGCACCTGGGCGATCGACAGCGGCTACGACGTGGGCGAGCGGGGCCGCATCCCCGCCGCCGTCGTCGACGCGTACCGCGCGGCACACTGACCGACGCGACGTCACAGGGCCTGCACGAGGTCGCCTCGTGCAGGCCCTGCGCACGGCCGGGTGCCGGACCCGGGACCGCTTCGTCACGCGGAATGCCTATCCTGTGACGCTATGTGATGATCCTGGCCCGCCGCCGTTCGCTCGGCGCGTAACGCGAAGACTCGGTGACCGGAACATGGTCAATTCGCGACCTGTTGTGGTCAGCATGGGAGAAGCACCCGCACGTGCGCCGTTAGCAGGATGCACGGGCGGGTGGCCAGCACCGAACGATTAGCATGCAGCGGGAAGGGCGCCGGCCTCCCGGCACCACCCCCACCGCGCCGAGGGAGCGGACTGATGTTCGAACGGTTCACCGACCGGGCTCGCCGCGTTGTCGTCCTCGCCCAGGAAGAGGCGCGGATGCTCAACCACAACTACATCGGCACCGAGCACATCCTGCTCGGGCTGATCCACGAGGGCGAGGGCGTCGCCGCGAAGGCTCTGGAGAGCCTCGGGATCTCCCTCGAAGCCGTCCGCCAGCAGGTCGAGGACATCATCGGCCAGGGACAGCAGGCCCCGTCCGGACACATCCCGTTCACGCCGCGGGCGAAGAAGGTGCTCGAGCTGAGCCTGCGTGAGGCACTCCAGCTCGGACACAACTACATCGGTACCGAGCACATCCTGCTGGGCCTGATCCGCGAGGGCGAGGGCGTCGCGGCCCAGGTGCTGATCAAGCTCGGCGCCGACCTGAACCGCGTCCGCCAGCAGGTGTTGCAGCTGCTGTCCGGCTACCAGGGCAAGGAGCCGGCGGCCGCCGGCGCGTCCGGCGAGGCGGCGCCGTCCACCTCCCTCGTGCTCGACCAGTTCGGCCGCAACCTGACCCAGGCCGCCCGCGAGGGCAAGCTCGACCCGGTGATCGGTCGCGACAAGGAGATCGAGCGGGTCATGCAGGTGCTGTCGCGCCGCACCAAGAACAACCCGGTGCTCGTCGGCGAGCCCGGCGTCGGCAAGACCGCCGTCGTCGAGGGACTCGGCCAGAAGATCGTCAAGGGCGAGATCCCCGAGACGCTCAAGGAGAAGCAGCTCTACACCCTCGACCTCGGCGCGCTGGTGGCCGGCAGCCGCTACCGCGGTGACTTCGAGGAGCGTCTGAAGAAGGTGCTGAAGGAGATCAAGACCCGCGGCGACATCATCCTGTTCATCGACGAGCTGCACACGCTCGTCGGCGCGGGTGCCGCCGAGGGCGCGATCGACGCCGCGAGCATCCTCAAGCCGATGCTCGCCCGCGGTGAGCTGCAGACCATCGGCGCCACGACGCTCGACGAGTACCGCAAGCACCTCGAGAAGGACGCCGCACTGGAGCGCCGCTTCCAGCCGATCCACGTCGAGGAGCCGTCGGTCTCGCACACGATCGAGATCCTCAAGGGCCTCCGCGACAGGTACGAGGCGCACCACCGGGTGTCCATCACCGACGGCGCGGTCGTCGCGGCGTCGACGCTGGCCGACCGCTACATCAGCGACCGCTACCTGCCGGACAAGGCGATCGACCTCATCGACGAGGCCGGCTCGCGCATGCGCATCCGCCGCATGACCGCGCCGCCCGACCTCCGCGAGTTCGACGAGCGGATCGCCAACGTCCGCCGCGACAAGGAAACCGCGATCGACAGCCAGGACTTCGAGAAGGCCGCCGCCCTGCGCGACCAGGAGAAGCAGCTGATCGGGCAGAAGGAGCAGCGCGAGAAGGAGTGGAAGGCCGGCGACATGGACGTCGTCGCCGAGGTCGGCGAGGAGGAGATCGCGGAGGTGCTGTCCACCTGGACCGGCATCCCGATCTTCAAGCTGACCGAGGAGGAGAGCCACCGGCTGCTCCAGATGGAGGACGAGCTGCACAAGCGCATCGTCGGCCAGGAGCAGGCGGTCAAGGCGCTCTCCCGGGCGATCAGGCGCACGCGAGCCGGGCTGAAGGACCCGCGGCGTCCCGGCGGCTCGTTCATCTTCGCCGGCCCGTCCGGCGTCGGTAAGACCGAGCTGTCCAAGGCGCTGGCCGAGTTCATGTTCGGCGAGGAGGACGCGCTCATCCAGCTCGACATGAGCGAGTACTCCGAGAAGCACACCGTCTCGCGGCTGTTCGGCTCACCTCCGGGCTACGTCGGCTACGAGGAGGGCGGCCAGCTCACCGAGAAGGTGCGCCGCAAGCCGTTCTCGGTGATCCTCTTCGACGAGGTCGAGAAGGCCCACCCGGACATCTTCAACTCGCTGCTGCAGATCCTCGAAGAGGGCCGGCTCAGCGACGCGCAGGGCCGGGTCGTCGACTTCAAGAACACCGTGGTCATCATGACGACGAACCTCGGCACCCGCGACATCTCGCGCGGGTTCGCCACCGGGTTCGCGTCGGCCGTCGACGACGGTGACGACTACGACCGGATGAAGTCGAAGGTCGACGAGGAGCTCAAGCACCACTTCCGGCCGGAGTTCATCAACCGTGTCGACGACATCATCGTCTTCCACCAGCTGCGGCAGGACGAGATCGTGAAGATCACCGACCTGCTCGTCGCCCAGGTCGACCTGCGACTGCGCGACAGGGACATGACGATCGAGCTCACCCAGGCCGCGAAGCAGCTCCTCGCCAAGCGCGGGTTCGACCCCGTGATGGGCGCCCGGCCGCTGCGTCGCACGATCCAGCGGGAGCTCGAGGACAACCTCAGCGAGAAGATCCTCTACGGCGAGGTCGAGTCCGGTCAGATCGTCGTGGTCGACGTCGAGGGGGAGGGTGACAGCGCCCAGCTCAGCTTCCGCGGTGAGCCCAAGCCGAGCAGCCTCCCCGACACGCCGCCGGTGGTCGCGGTCGAGGAGTAGCACCGCACGGAGCCGCACGAGGGCCCGCATCCGATCCGTCGGGTGCGGGCCCTCGTCGTCGCGGTTACCGCTTGCACAGTACTGCGCTATATGGAATAGTCCCCCGTGCGCCATAGAGGAGGGCAGCGGTGGACACGAGCCAGTTGTTGAAGGGTGTGCTCGACGTCGCCGTGCTCGCCGTGCTCAGGGGTGAGGACGGCTACGGCTACGACGTCCTCCGCCGGCTGCGGCAACAGGGCATCGCGGAGGTGGGCGACGCCTCGGTGTACGGCACGCTGCGCCGACTCTACGGCCAGGGTGCGCTCACGACCTACGTCGTGCCCAGCGAAGAGGGTCCGCACCGCAAGTACTACGCACTCAACGACACGGGCAGGTCGGTCCTGGAGTCGTCGAGCACGACCTGGCGCCAGTTCTCCGACACGATGACCCGGTTGCTCGACGGCACGGAGGCTGGGCGAACGGAGGTCATCCGATGACGGTGACGCAGGCCGCCGAGGCCGTGCGGCGCTACGCGGCCGAGGTCAGGCAGGCGCTGTCCGACATCCCGGAGGCCGAGCTCGGCGAGCTGGGCGAGGACCTCGACGGGCACCTCGCCGAGGTGGGCGCCGAGATCGGCGACGACGTCCCGTACGAGGCCATGGTCGAACGCCTCGGCACACCCGCGGAGTACGCCGCCGAGCTGCGGCAGGCGGCCGGCCTCCCGGCGGCCGGCAACGCGCCGGACAGCCGGCCAGGAGTCGGCTGGCGCGTCGCCGGCTGGTGGTGGCTGTGCGCGCAGATCGTCGCGACGCTGCCCTTCCTCGGCCTCGCCGGCCTCGCGGGCGGCGCCCCCGAGGCCGTGGTCCTGGCCCTGATCCTCGCCGTGGCCGCCTGGGGGGCGGCGCTGCTGGCCCTGAGCATCGGCTCGCGACGTCTCGCGCGGTGGTCCGACATCGTCGCCACCGCACGTGAGGCACGGCGCCCCGACCACGGCGGCACGGTGCCCGGATGGGCGGTGTCGGAAGGGGTCACCACCTGGTGGCTGCGCGTCCTCGCCGTGCTGACCCTGGTCGCCTTCGTCGGCGCCGGCGCGACCGACGGAATCGCGCTCGGACTCGCCGTCGCCGTCTGGCTCGGCACCGCCGTCGGCTTCGCTATCGCATGGGGTAAGGCGCCCTGGCGGGCGTCGTACACCCAGATCGTCAAGGACCTGCCGGACGTCCGCGCCCTGCGGCGCCTGCGCGACCATCTGCACGACTGGTCACCCGGCGCCCAGGTGCTCGACTACCTCGCGTCGTTGCGCCCGGCCTGGTGGCTCGCCCGCGCCCTCGCCGCGACCGTACTCGTGGACCAGGCCCTCGGGGGTGGTCTGGTCCTCGACCTCGTCGTCTTCCTCGCGGCGGCGGTGATCTCGGTCTGGCTCGGCCGGCGCAACCGGGTCTACGCCGGGTGGAACGCCGTCACCGTTCCCGGCAACCTGCTCGCCGTCGCCGTCCTGCTCGCGCTGCTGACCTGGTGAGGTGCGCCGTGCATGTCATGACCGACCCCGCCGACCGGTGCCGAGGGCGATACTGGCAGGATCGGGACGTACCGTACCGGAGGCGGGTTCCGGTACGTGCAGGGTCCCGGATGGGCGAAAACCGGTCGAATTTGATATCAGAAAGCCATCGTCCACAGGCTGTGGATCGCGGTACCCTCATAGTCAGGATGTCCGAAACCTTCCCCAGCCTGGTGCCGCCAGGCGGCTGAAGCAACCGGATCTTCCGATGAAGCTGCGCACATCTCGGGGCAGCGTAAGGCTTCGTCGGACTGCTCGCGCAATTGCACGCGGGCGGGCGGGGCGGCTCGCAGGGGCGCGAGCCGCCCCCTTCCTTCCCCCTGTTCGTTGGTCGTTGAACCAACTTCCCCAGCCCGTGCATCTACCTGGGGGCCGAGCCCCCAGACCCCCACGTTCCCGGGTCGTCGTGGAATGCCTCTGGTTGGGCGCTTTGGGACTTCGTCCCTCGCTCTTCCCTTGACCTTCGGCTGCTCTCCTCGCGTCGCTTCGCTGCGGTCTGGGGGGTGACCGGTTGTGTGGTCAGGTGAGTGGTGGGGTGGTGCTGGGGAGGCGGTAGCGGTTGCCTTTCAGGGGCTCTACCAGGCCGTCGGATACCAGGGTGTCTAGGGCTCTCGCTCGCTGGAGGGGATCCGGCCAGGTCTTGTCGAGCTCGGCGGCCGGCAGCGGAGCCGCCGAGTCGCGGAGGGCTTGTAACAGGCGGCCTCGCGCCTGGCGGTCGGTGCCCTCGTAGCGCTGGACCCTGCGGGTCCCGTCGCCGGGCGGGTAGCCCGCGCGGCGCCAGGTACACCTGCTCGTGATCGGGCATCTCTCGCACGCCGGCGACCTGGCCGTGCAGACCAGGGCGCCCAGCTCCATCGACGCGACCGCCCAGCGCGCCGCCGTCGGGCCGTCCGCAGGGACGAGGGCCTCGGCTCGGCGGCGTTCCGACACCGTGGGCGCGGCGGCCGGCAGCGCGGCGCCGCCGACCACGCGGGACAGCACCCGCCGGACGTTGGTGTCGAGGACGACATGACGGCGCTGGTGGGCGAACGACGCCACGGCCGCCGCCGTGTAGTCGCCGACGCCCGGGAGCGCGACGAGATCGTCGTACGAGGCCGGCACCGCTCCGCTGTGGCGTTCGACCACGGCACGGGCGGCGGCGTGCAGGCGCAGCGCGCGGCGCGGGTACCCCAGCCGACTCCAGGCGCGTACGGCCTCCCCCGGCTCCTCCGCGGCCAGCGCCGCCGGGGTCGGCCACCGGTCGAGCCAGGACAGGTACGCGGGCAGCACCCGGCCGACGGGCGTCTGCTGGAGCATGAACTCGCTGACGAGCACCGCCCACGCCGACGCCCCCGGATCCCTCCACGGGAGGTCGCGCGCGTGCCGGGCGTACCAGTCGAGGACCTCGCGCACCAGGGGATCGGGGGCGGTCACCGTCACGGACCGATCGTCACATACGGGTCCGGAGGCGTGGAGAGCGGTGCCGGACCGCCGCGGCGACTTCGGGGCGTGTCCGGCGTGCCGTCGCGATGTTGCGCGCTGACCGTTTTATGGTCGAAGCGTGGACACGCTGCGTAATCCCTCGGGACCGCTGCCTGCCAGCACCTACTGGCGTCGGCGGCTCGTGATCATCGGCGTGCTCCTGGCCGTCGTCGCGGGGGTCGTCTGGGCCTGCGCGAACAACTCCGGCGCCGAACAGAAGCCCACCGGGGCCGCCGGCACGCCGACGGACATCCCGACCGTGCCGGCCGATACGGTGAGCCCGACACCCACCCCGACCCCCACCGGGACCGGTACGACCGGCACCGGAGAGCCGACGGGCACCGCGACCACGGGCACGACCTCGGCGAAGGCGTCGCCGTCGCTCAGCACCAGGAACGGCAAGCTGTTGTGCCCGGCGAGCGACCTGCGGGTGAGCGTCCGCTCGGACCAGAAGTTCTACTCCGCCGGCCAGCAGCCGAAGTTCACGCTCATCGTGGTCAACCTCCGCAAGAAGCCGTGCTACGTCGACGTCGGGTCGAGCGCTCTCGGGGTCACCGTCATCTCGGGCAAGGACCGCGTCTGGTCCACCGTGGACTGCGCGAAGTCGCCGGCGGAGAAGCTACGCAGGTTCGAGAGCGGCGACGTCTACACCGCCACCGCCAGCTGGAAGAAGACCAGGTCCGCGAAGGGCTGCCCCGCCACCAAGGGCACGGCCAAACCCGGCTACTACGTGCTCGACGGGCATGTCGGCAAGGTGAAGCCGGAGGAGCGATCGGTCTTCGTGCTGGAGAAGGGCTGACCCGCGAGTTTCGATGGCGTGGAACGACACGCCGCAGGGCTCACGTCACTGCGATCATGCGCGACCTCGAAGCCATTGACCCGTCCTCGGTCCGCCGCCTGCCGGCCGCCCACCAGCACTTCCTGCGACCGCTCGGCCTGATCCTCGTCATGAACGGCGTCAACCTTCTCACCTCGACCCTCCTCGACGACGCCCCGAGCGCCGGTGCCGTACTCGACGGTCTCGGCCTCGTCGCCGGCGCCGTCAGCCTGCTCGTCGCGCCGTTGCTCATCGTCGCGCCGCGGCTGACGTGGGCCCGGCTGGAGGGCACGACCCTGGTCACCAGGCACGTGTTCGTCACGCGCAGGGTGGACCTTGCCGCCGCCCGGGTACGGATCACCAACCATCTGCTGGTGGCCAAGGACGACCTCTCCGGTCGCTCGGTCTCCCAGCCGCTGCTCAGTGAGGGTGCGCCGCTGGCGTCCGCCGACCTGCTCGCACTGGCCGACGCGGTCCACCGGGTGGAGGGGCAGGCGAGTGGCGCGTCCACGGCGGCGGAGACGGCCGGTGCCCTGCGTGACCTGGCGACCAACGAGCCACTCAGGCACAGTCTCAGTGGCCGGAAGAACCGGCTCGTGTCGGTCATGTACGTCCTGGCCTGGATCGTCTGTGGCCTGACGGTGCTCGCCATCCTGATCCGGTTGCTCGACTTCTCGTCCTGAAGACCGTCTGCGGCACTACGGGTCGGCGATGCGGGAGAAGACGACCGCGTCCGTACGTCGTCCGCCGAAGGTGAGGAAGCTGCGCAGCACGCCCTCGCGCTCGAACCCCGCGGCCAGCAGGGCGCGTTGCGACGCGGCGTTGTCGGGCTCGACCCAGGCCTCCACCCCGGGAGAGGCCGAGACGGTCGAGGCCCCAGGCCGTCATGAGCCGAACCGCACGGGTGGCGCGACCGGCGCCGCGGGCGCTCGGCACGATCCAGTAGCCGAGGCCGCCGACGCCACACTGCGGCCGCAGCGTGAGGATCACCAGGCCGACGGCTCGGTCGGTGGCGCTGTCGGCGATCGCGAGCGACACGCCGTGGCGGTCGGTGAGCCGGCTCCACTGCCGATGCACGAACGCCACGCCCTCCTCGGGCGTGAACACCGAGGGCACGGTCGTGTAGTGCGGGATGAGCGGGTCGTGAGCGGCCTCCTCGACGCACCCGATGTCGTCCTCGGCCCACGGGCGAAGGCGCAGCGTGCCGTCGTCGATGACGGGATCGGGGTACGCGAGCGTCGTCATCGTCGCTCAGTTGAACCGGTCGACGAGCGAGACCTCGGCGATCCGTGACAGGCCCTCGCGTACGGCGCGTGCGCGCAGCTCGCCGATGCCCTCGACGAGCTGGAGCTCCTCGACGCTGGCGGCGAGGAGCTCCTGCAGCCGGCCGAAGTGGTTGACGAGTCGGTCGCACACGGCCTGCGGGAGGCGCGGCAGCTTGGCGAGCAGACGGTAGCCGCGCGGGCTCACGACGCTGTCGAGCACCTCGCTGCCGCCGAAGCCGAAGGCGCGGGTCACGGAGCCGATGTCGAGCATCTCGGTGTCGCCGAGCCCTTCGAGCGCGGCGAGCACGAGGGGGGTGAGCTCGGCCGGGTCGCCCGGTGCGTAGTCGCGCACCACGAGGTCGCGGTCGGGCTCGATGCCCGCGACGAGTTCGTTGAGCTGCAACGAGAGCAACCGGCCGTCGGTGCCGAGCTCGACGACGTAGGCCTCGATCTCGGCGGCGATGCGCCGCACCATGTCGAGGCGCTGGACCACCGTGCAGACGTCGCGGACGGTGACGTGGTCCTCGATCTCGAGGGCGGACAGGCCGCGGGACACCTCGTCGTACCTGAGCCGGTAGCGCTCCAGGGTCTGCAACGCCTGGTTGGCGCTGAACAGGATCGTCGCCGGCTGCTCGATGACGTGGCGCCGGTCGCCGACGTACAGCTGGATGATCCGCATCGACTGGCTGACGGTGATGACGGGCCGTCCCGTCTGCAACGCGACGCGGGCCGCGGTGCGGTGCCTGGTGCCGGACTCCATCGTCGGGATCGACGGGTCGGGCATCAGGTGGACGTTGACCCGCAGGATGCGGTTGTGCCCGCTGTCGAGGACGATCGCGCCGTCCATCTTCGCGAGCTCGCGCAACCGCTGCCCGGTGAGCTCGACGTTGAGGCCGAAACCTCCGGTGCACAACGAGTCGACCGTGCGGTCGTGGCCCAGCACGATGAGGGCGCCGGTGTTGCCGCGGAGGATGCGCTCGAGCCCGTCACGCATCGCCGTGCCTGGGGCGACGGCGGCAAGGGTCACCCGCAGCAGTTCGCCGTAGTCCTTGACCACCTGGTGTTCCGCCCCGGTTCCGTACAACTGGCCTCGCCGCGGATCCCCTCCGGTCACGGCGAAATCGGTCGTAAGTGTACAGGTCGGGAAGCCGGCGCCCGCCGCCCACGGCCTCCGCGGTACGGCGAGCGCGCCGGAGCCTGGTGGGGGACGGGCCACTCGGCGGGTCGAGCCGCGACTCGGCCGGGTCTGGTGCCGAGCCCGATCGCCAGCAGCGCGGCTCCGACGTCGGCGACCTCGACCACCTCGATCCCCCGGGGAACGGGACCGGGGTCGGGCGGGACGAGCGCGCGGGTGAAGCCGAGCCGTGCCGCCTCGGCCAGCCGCTGCCTGACGTCAGGGATCCGGCGGACCTCCCCGGCGAGGCCGACCTCGCCGATCGCGGCGGTCATCGACTGCCCCGGCTGGTCGGTGGCCGCGCTCGCGACCGCGAGCGCCACGGCGAGGTCGACCGCCGGCTCGGCCAGCCGAACGCCGCCGACGGTGGCCGCGAAGACGTCGGACGTCGCGAGCGGCAGCCGCGCCCTGCGCTGCAGGACGGCGAGTACGAGTGCCAGCCGCGAGCCGTCGAGGCCCGAGGTGGTGCGGCGCGGCGAGCTGCCGGACATCGGCGCCACGAGCGCCTGCACCTCGGCCACGAGCGGTCGCCGGCCCTCGAGTGCCACGGTGACGCTGGTGCCCGACACGGGCTTGTCGCGCTTGCTGAGGAACAGGCCGCTGGGATCGGGCAATGAAGTGATGCCCCCGGCGCCGAGGTCGAAGCAGCCGACCTCCTCGGTGGGACCGAAGCGGTTCTTCACGGCGCGGACCATGCGCAGCCTGGTGTGCCGGTCGCCCTCGAACGACAGCACGACGTCGACGAGGTGCTCCATCACGCGTGGCCCGGCGACGGTGCCGTCCTTGGTGACGTGACCGACGAGGATGGTGGGGATGCCGCGCTCCTTGGCGACCCGGACGAGGGCCGCCGCGACCGCGCGGACCTGCGAGACGCCGCCCGCGACGCCGTCGGTGTCGGCGGTGGCGATGGTCTGAACGGAGTCGACGACCAGCAGCGACGGACGTACCTGCTCGAGGTGACCGAGCACCGCGCCGAGGTCGGTCTCCGCGGCCAGGAACAGGGCGGGAGCCAGCGCGCCGACGCGGTCGGCCCGCAGCCGCACCTGGGCCGCGGACTCCTCGCCGGTGACGTACAGCGCGGGCGAGCCGCTGCGCGCGGCCTCGGCCGCGACCTCGAGCAGGAGCGTCGACTTGCCCACGCCGGGCTCGCCGTGGAGCAGCACGGCCGCGCCCTCGACCAGCCCGCCGCCGAGCACGCGGTCGAGCTCGGGCACGCCGGTCGGCCGGTGCTGCGCGTCGACCGCCGGCACATCGACGATGCGCCGTGCCGGCGCCGAGACCGGGCCCGGTGTCGTGCGCACCGACGTCGGCGCGGCCTGCCGCTCGCCGACCGTGCCCCATGCCTGGCACTCGCCGCACCGGCCGACCCACCTACCGGTCTGCCAGCCGCACTCGGCACACCGGTACGTCGCGCGCTCCGCCGCCTTCTTCACCATGCCGAGCACCGTAGGCCCGCCCACCGACAGTCGACGCCGGGCCACGCCGTCGGCCGCAACCGCGGACGGCGCCAGCTCTCCTCGTTGATCACGTCAACGTGATCAACGAGGACTTCACCTCGTGCAGGGACGAGGTGAAGTCCATGTTCGTGAGATGACGTGGACGGCGGGTGTCACAGGTCGAGCAGCGCGGGGAGCTCGGCGAGGGACGTGATGCGTTCGCCGGTCCAGGAGGCGCCCTCGTAGTCGGCGCCCGGGCGTTCGGGGCGTTCGGCGTCGAGGTGGATCGTCCTGATGCCGAGCGCCGCGGCACCGGTGAGCTCGTTGCTGTTGCCGTCGCCGACGTACATGCAGTGCTCCGGCGCGACCCCGAGCGCCTCGTACGCCGTGGCGTACATGACGGGATCGGGCTTGCGGGTGCCCATCGCCGAGGAGAACACGGCGACCGGGAAGTACGCCGCCATCGGTGTGGTCGGCCAGATGTCCTCGACGTCGGGGGAGCAGTCGCTCACCAGTGCCAGTGGCACGCCGGCGTCGCGCAGCCGGCGCAGGGTCGGCAGGGTGACGTCGCGTGGAGTCATCCAGCGCCGCATCGACGCGATACGGGCCGCCTCGGCGGCCTCGACCTGGGCGTCGGTGACCGGAACGCCGGCGCCGGCGCAGATCTGCTGGATGCTCGTGGCGAAGTCGAGCGTTCCCGCCATCCGTTGTGGCCGGGTGCGGGTGAACCCGTCGCCGACCACGTCGACGGGCAGGCCGAGCGGCTCTGCCAGCCGGCGCATCTGCTCGTCCCAGCTCTCCTCGGGTCCCGCGGGTACGAGCGTGCCGAAGAAGTCGAACAGCACCGCCCCGGGACGGCCGTCCGTCATCGCGGTCAGACCTCGACGATCGGCAACGATCGCTTGCCGGCCGGGAGCGGTGGATCGGCGGGATGCCTGGCGACGAGCCCGTCGCGGTGGCGCTGGTCGCAGATGTCGGCGAGCACCTCGTACGCCTTGGCGCCCATCAGCTCGCGGAGCTCGGGGGCGTACGAGACGTACAGCGGGTCGGCGCCGACGTGCGCCTCCGTGGCGCTCGAGCACCACCAGGCGAACTCGTGGCCGCCAGGCCCCCACGCGCGGCGGTCGAACTCGCCGATCGAGATGACGAGCACGCGGGTGTCGTCGGGACGGTCGACCCAGTCGTACGTGCGGCGCACCGGCACCTGCCAGCAGACCTCGGGTTTGGTCTCATGGATGGGCTGGTCACGCTCGAGTGCGAGCTTGTGCAGGGCGCAGCCCTTGCCCGCGGCGAACCCCGGCCGGTTCAGGAAGATGCACGCGCCGTCGACGGTGCGGGTCTGCTTCTCGCCGTCGTCGTCGCGCATGAAGATGCCGCCGTCGCGACCCTCGTCGTGGTACTCCCACAGCTCGGGGGTGAGCTCGGCGGCGTACTTCCTGACGCGCTTGCGGTCGGCCTTGTCGGTGAAGTGCGCGCCGAGCGTGCAGCACCCGTCGTCCGGGCGGTCGGCGTAGATGCCCTTGCAGCCGTTGCCGAAGATGCACGTGTACTGCGAGCACAGGTATGTCAGGTCACAACGGAAGACCTGCTCGTCGTCGTCGGGGTCGGGGAACTCGACCCATTCGCGGGGGAAGTCAAGACCTACCTCGGGCACCGCTCAACGATACGCGTGCCACCGCCAGCTGCGACGCGTGGGGCGGTCACTCGGCGCGTCGTAAGGCCCACGGATTCCACGCGATCGCGGCGGCCGCCAGCAGGGTGGACGACGCCATCAGCACGTACGCCACGGGGAAGCCGCCGACCGCGTCGGCGAGCAGTGCGCCACCGCCGGGGGCCAGTGCGATCACGGCGGTGATCGGAGCGCTGAAGACGCCGTTCCTGCGGCCGAATCCCCGCGTGCCCCAGCGGTCTGCGACGGCGGTGGCCTGCAGCAGCGTGAACGAGCCGCGCACGGCGCCCGCGACGACGGCGACGCCGATGAGGACCGCGGTGGGTCCGGGAATCAGGCCGAGGGCGACGATGGTCGCGGCGCCGGCGGCGACGATCCCCGCGGTACGCACGCGCGGCGTCGTCCGCCGGGACAGCGAGGCATAGCCGAGCCGGCCGAGCAACTGGCCCGCGCCGCAGAGGCCGAGCGCGATCGCGGCGAGGTGGGTGCCGATCCCGCGCGAGGTGAGCAGCGGTACCAGGTTGACCGTCGCCGCGTACATCCCGAACGCGCCGGCGGCCATGGCGACGGTCAGGGTGACGAACGCGCCGCTGCGCAGGACGGACCTCGTCTCCGCCGGTGTCGCGTCCGGCGCCACTTGCCGTCCCCGCCGGCCGACGGGCCAGGGCGGTGTCAGACAGGTCGCGTGCAGCGGGATCGTCACGACCGCGAGGACGACGGCCAGCACGACGTACACGCCGCGCCACTCCATCCGGTCGAGCAGGACGGCGGTGAGCGGCGCGAAGACGGTGCTGGCGAGACCGCCGACGAGCGTCAGAGTTGTCAGCGCGCGCACCCGATCGGGTCCGTACCACCGGGTGAGCGCGACGAACGCGGGCGGGTACAGGAGCATCGACTGGGCCAGTCCGGCGACGACCCACGCCCCGAAGAACAGCGGCAGTGTCGGCGCGGCCGCGATCGCGAGCACGGCGAGCACGCCGACGACCGATCCCAGCGTCATGACCCGCCGCGGACCGAACCTGTCGAGCGCCCGCCCGACCACGACCCCGGCGAGCGCGTTGACCACGGCGCCTGTCGAGAACGCCGCCATCGCCTGGGCGGTGGTCCAGCCGGTGTCGTCGGTGACCGACGCCAGCATCACGGGGAACGCGTAGTAGAGGACGCCCCAGCTGGTGATCTGCGTGGCGCAGAGGGCGACGAGCGCGCGTCGCAACCGGCGGCCGTCCGGGGTGCGTCGCGCCGGTGATCCTCCGTGCATTCCGAGCGACTCTATCGACGCCCATCGATTGACGCAATCGCGGGCGCGCTCGATAATCGAGCCACATGACAGGGGAACACGTGCCGACGCCCACTCTCGCCGCCGAGTCCGCCGCCGTCTACGCGAGCTGGTTCGGGTGCCTCGCCGACCCGACCCGGGTGCGCCTGCTCCACGCGGTCGCCGCCGCGCGCAGGGAGAGCACGGTCGGCGAGCTGACCGAGGCGCTCGGCATCAGCCAGTCGACCTGCTCCCACCACCTGCGCAAGCTCGCCGTCGTCGGCTTCGTCCGGCTGCGCAAGGACGGCACGAGCACGCTCGTGTCGGTCAACGAAGCCTGCTGCGCCGGGCTCCCGCACGCGGCGGACGTCGTGATGGGCTCGCTCGCGGCGCAGGCGCGTCCGCCGATCGACCCGCCCGGTGGTGTCTCGGTCCGCGCCATGCGCGTGGCGGACTGGACGTACATACGCCGCATCTACGCCGAGGGCATCGCCACCCGCAACGCCACCTTCGAGACCGACGTGCCGAGCCGCACGAGCCTCGACGCGAAGTGGCTGCCGGACCACCGCTGGGTCGCCGGGGTCGACGGCGACGTCGCGGGCTGGGCGGCGGTCACGCCCGTCTCACCGCGCGGCTGCTACGCGGGGGTCGCCGAGACCTCGCTGTACGTCGGGTCGGCCTTCCGCGGTCGGGGGGTGGGGAAGGCGCTGATCCACCGGCAGGTCACGGCCGCCGACGACGGCGGGCTCTGGACGCTGCAGAGCGCGATCTTTCCCGAGAACCGGGCGAGCCTCGCCCTGCACCACGCGGCCGGCTTCCGCACGGTCGGCGTCCGCGACCGCATCGCCAAACTCGACGGCCGATGGCGCGACACGATCATGGTCGAGCGCCGCGGACCGCGCGACTGACGCCGCCACTGATCTGGGGTCCGCGGTCGTGGTGCCTGTACCGGTTGGGGTCCCCGGTCGTGGTGCCCGCCCCCGCCGGGGTCCCCACGTGTGGCGGGTGGTCCCGGACCAGTCGACCGGCAGTGGCGGCGTGACCAGTCGGCGTGGGGGCCGATTACAGTGTCAGCGTGCGCGATACCTCGGCCGTTCCTGAGACGGACGTCGTCCTGTCGACCGGCTCGGTCTACCCGGAGTCGACGGCCACGGCGTTCGAGATCGCTGCCCGCCTCGGGTACGACGGTGTCGAGGTCATGGTCTCGACCGACCCGATCAGCCAGGACATCGACGCCCTGCAACGCCTCTCCGACTACCACGAGATGCCGGTCAAGGCGATCCACGCGCCGTGCCTGCTCGTCACCCAGTTCGTCTGGGGCAGCGATCCGTGGGCCAAGGTCGAACGCTCGCGCGACGCCGCGGAGAAGCTCGGGTCCGACGTCGTCGTCCTGCATCCGCCCTTTCGCTGGCAGTTCGACTACGCGCGCGACTTCACCGGCAAGGTGAGCAGGCTGCAGGAGACCACCGACGTCGCGCTGGCCGTCGAGAACATGTACCCGTGGCGCGGGCCGGGCGGCATCTCGACCGGCGCGTACGCCCCGCACTGGTCGCCCGTCGGCCAGGACTACGCCCACGTCACGCTCGACCTGTCGCACGCCGCGGTGTCGCACTCCGACTCCCTGGAGATGGCGAAGGCCCTCGGCGACCAGCTCTCCCACCTGCACCTCGGCGACGGCACCGGCAGCAAGACCGACGAGCACCTGGTGCCGGGCCGCGGCAGCCAGCCCTGCGCGGAGGTGCTGGAGTTCGTCGCCGCGTCCTCGTTCACCGGCATGGTCGTGCTGGAGCTCAACACCCGCAAGGCGGAGAGCCGCGCCGACCGCGAGGCCGACATCGCCGAGTCGCTCGCGTTCGCCCGGCTGCACCTCGCGGCCGCGCACGACGACAGCGACCACTCGGCCTGGCGTCGCTAGACCGCATGACGCGGCAGGGCGGTCGCGCCGCGCGAGGGCCGGGCCGCCGTCCCGGCGCTCCCGACACCCGTGGCTCGATCCTCGACGTGGCGCGCCAGTCGTTCGCCGACCACGGCTACGACGCCACGACGCTGCGGGGCGTCGCGCGGGCGGCGGGCGTCGATCCGGCTCTGGTGCACCACTACTTCGCCGGCAAGCACCAGCTGTTCCTCGCCGCGATGGACCTTTCCGTCGACCCAGAGGTCCTCGTCTCCCAGGTGCTCGACGGTGACCTGGCCGACATCGGTGATCGCCTGGTGCGGACGTTCCTCGGCGTCTGGGGACAACCCGCGCACCGGGCCAGGCTCACCGCCATGGTGCGCGCGACCGCGAGCAGCGAGAACGTCTCGGGGCTGATGCGCGAGGCGCTCACCCACCTCATCTTCGACCGGATCGCGGCCCGCCTCGACCGGCCCGACACCGCGCTGCGCGTCTCCGCGGTCGCGAGCCAGCTGATGGGTCTGGCTATGGCGCGCTACGTGGTCCGGATCGAGCCGCTGGCGAGCCTCGACGACGACGCCGTGGTCCGCCTGGTCGGGCCGACGATCCAGCGCTACCTGACGGCGGATCTCTAGGAGACTCCGGCCTCTTGACCGCGCCACGTTCGCGGCGTTGAATTCATCGTATGGTGAATTCGGTGGACGAGGGCGCCTCGGCCGCGGTCGTCGCCGAGGGGCTGCGGGTCGTGCGCGGTGGGCGTGAGGTGCTGCACGGGATCGACTGCACCATTCCGCGCGGCGAGGTCGTGGGACTGCTCGGACCCTCGGGTGGCGGGAAGACGACGCTCATGCGGTGCGTCATGGGCGTCCAGGTGGTGGCGGCCGGAACGGTCACCGTGCTCGGGCTGCCGGCGGGACACCCGCGGTTGCGCAGGCGGATCGGCTACCGCACACAGGCACCGTCGGTCTACGACGACCTCAGCGTCGAGGAGAACCTGCGCTACTTCGCCACCGTGCTCGGCGCCCCGCGTGACCATGTCGACCGCGTGGTCGACGATGTCGATCTCGGCTCGCACCGTCGCCAGGTGGTCAGGCGGCTGTCCGGTGGCCAGCAGGCACGGGTCTCGCTCGCGGTCGCGCTGCTCGGCGATCCCGAGGTGCTCGTGCTGGACGAGCCGACGGTGGGCCTGGACCCGGTGCTCAGGCACGACCTGTGGGCGTTGTTCGCCCGGCTCGCCGCCGACCGGGGCAGCACCCTGCTCGTGAGCAGCCACGTGATGGACGAGGCCGCCAGGTGTGATCGGCTCCTGCTGCTGCACGACGGCGACCTGCTGGCCACGTCGACGGCGGACGGCCTGCGCGAGCGAACGGGCGCGGCCGACCTGGAGGAGGCCTTCCTCGCCCTGGTGCGAGATGCCGGGCACGAGCGGAACGGGGTGCGGACATGAGCCTGCGTCTCACCCTCGCGACCGCCGGGCGGATCCTCGCCCAGCTGCGCCGCGACCCGCGGACGATCGCCATGCTGCTGCTCGTCCCGCTGATCCTGATGGCGCTGCTCTCCTGGGTCTTCGACGACGAGCGCCGGTTCAACCAGGCGGGGCCCGCGCTGCTCGGCCTGTTCCCGTTCGTCGTGATGTTCATCGTCACCTCGATCGCCACCCTGCGCGAACGCACGTCAGGCGTGCTCGAGCGCCTGCTCGCCATGCCGCTGCACAAGCTCGACCTGTTGTTCGGCTACGCGCTCGCGTTCGGCCTCGTCGCGACGGTGCAGGCGCTCGTCACCGCGAGCGTGTCGGTCTGGTGGCTGGGGCTCGACATCGCCGGGTCGACGTGGCTGCTCGTCGTCGTGGCGGTCCTCGACGCGCTCCTCGGCGTCTCGCTCGGACTCCTCGCGAGCGCGTTCGCCCGCACCGAGTTCCAGGCCGTGCAGTTCATGCCCGCGCTCGTCCTCCCGCAGGCGCTGCTGTGCGGCCTGCTCGCGCCGAGGGACCAGATGCACGACGTGCTGCGATGGATCTCCGACGCATTGCCCCTCAGCTACGCCGTCGACGCGATGCAGGAGGTGACCGCCCACGCCGACGTGACGGACGCCGTCGTCGTCGACCTGGTGGTGGTCGGCGGTTGCGTGGTGCTCGCCCTGCTGCTCGGCGCCGCCACCCTGCGCCGTCGCACCGGCTGACCGGGCGCCTCAGGCACCCGGTGCGGCGGCCCTGAGGTAGAGCTCCTGGATTGCATGCTCGGCCTGCTGCGCCTCCACGCCCTGCCTCGCGCCCGTGCGGATGGCGGCGACAAGTGCCTCCACCTCGTGGAGCGGCAGGTAGCCGTTCCTGGCGCGACCGAACGCGACCTTCGCCGATCGACCTTGCGCGTCCATGCCGGCGAAGAGCGTCGAGACGGCCGACATGCCGCTCGACTCGGCGGCGAGCCGCAGCTGCCTGGCGGACGCCAGGTCGACCCGGTGGGTCGAGAACGCACCCGGCCGTACGGTCAGCTCCGTGCCCTCGAGGTGCGCGCCGGCACGGAAGACGCGGAGGAGACCCCAGACGAGAGCGACCAGCAGGCCGAGCAGGAGCAGCCCGATGAACAGCGGTCCCGCGACCGACATGGCTCCGCCGAAGCGGGAGAAGGCCGAGGCGATGATGGGACCGAGGGGCAGCACCATCAGGACGACGACGGGCACCAGGACGATGAGCAGGATCCTCCCGAACGACGGCAGGCCCGCGGCGGTCAGCGTCAGTCGGGTGGTCGGTGGGGTGGTCACGGGGACATCGAACCATGTGACCGCTAGCGGCTCACTAGCGCCGCGCTAGCGGCTCAGAGATAGCGCCGGGCGCCGCGGATGAAGCCGTCGGCGTACGTGTCGGCCGGGAAGTCGCCGAGGTAGTAAGACCGCGCCTCCCGCCTGACCTGCCCGAGCGGGTCGGTCTTGAGCAGGTTGTCGAGCACGTCGTCGACGTTCGACAGGTTGCGGCGCAGGACGTACGCGGCCCGCGCCAGGGGGAACGAGTCGGTGAACTCCCCACGCTCGTCGACCATGTCGGTGATGGCGAACGGCTTCTCGGAGAACAGGAAGTCGGACACGACGCTCGACACGTCGGACACGAGCACGTCGGCCCTGTTGAAGCACTCCACGATG
The DNA here is from genome assembly GCA_009379955.1 of Streptosporangiales bacterium. NCBI lineage: Bacteria > Bacillati > Actinomycetota > Actinomycetes > Streptosporangiales > Streptosporangiales bacterium. Next base: position 24,599 of record WHST01000018.1, read on the forward strand.
CCGATCTCGGTGGTCGCGGCCGCGCCGAACAGGTGCTTGCGGCCGGTCTTCTGCGCGTCGGCGGCGAGCATCTGCTGCAGTGTGCTGAGCTGTCGTGCCGAGGCCGGGTCCTTGGACGTGAACGGGTGCGCGCGCAGGATGATCGTCGTGTCGCGCTCGAGCAGCTTGCCGAGCAGCTTCTTCCCCACCGGCAGCGAGCAGTAGTTGACGTCCTCGGAGTAGCCCCGCCAGGTCGGCGCGTACAGCACGACCTTGTGGTCGCTGTCGTCCGCGCTGCGCTCGGTGACGCGGATCGTCTCGACCTGGGGCCGGCCGACGATGTCGAACTTCGACTCGGGGATCTGGATGCCGTGCTTGCGGTACCGGTCGATCCCCGCCTGTCCCGCCACGAAGATCCGGTCGTACATCCCGGTGACCGGGTTGAAGCTCGGCGGCTTGTCGCTGTCGCCGTGCAGCAGCTGGATGTGGGTGAGGTGCCGCAGCCGGACGAACTGGCTGTTCTTCATGCCGTTGTTGACGTAGAACGCCGCGTTCAGGCCCTCGACGGCGACGTTGTCGAGGCTCGCGATCGAGTGGCAGACCACGACGGGGGCCGAGGTCAGGTCGGTGATCGTGTCGAACGCGTGGGTCTCGCGCAGCACCACGACGAACGGCTTGCCCAGCCGCTCGAAGTACGGCAGCCACATCTCGAACTGGTAGAGCACGCCGAGCGGCCCGCTGAAGTAGACGGCGAACGCGGGCCCGTACGCCTCCAGGGCCTTGCCGAGCTCCGCCCAGGTCTGCTCGCTGCGGTTGCGCAGGTGTCGCGCGTCGAGCAGCAGCGCCCCGACGCCGAGCACCAGCGCGATGCTCACGAGCATCAGCGGCCAGCTCGGCAGCCTCGGCACGGCGAACGCGCCGAGCAGCACGATCATGCCGGTGTTGGCGTGGAACACGATCTGCGGGTCGGCGAACGCTCCCTTGCGCGTGGCGAAGCCGGGCAGGTTGGCGATCGAGAACTGCGCCGACGACACCACGCGCCTGATCATGCTCTCGTGCATGATCAGCATCACCAGCAGCGCGGCGGCCACGAGCAGGCCGTAGTCGTTGCCGTCCTCGAGCTCGGGGACGTACGCCGCGAGTAGGCCGCAGGTGACGAGGATGCGCGCGGCGACGGCCTTGCCCAGCCCGGCCGTGCGGTTGCGGTACCAGGCGATGGCGAGCGCGGCCGCGCCGATCACGAAGCCGAGCCAGGTGAGCGGGCTCAGGGCGAGGAGAGCGAACGAGGCGATGGCCAGCGCGTTGAGGCCGAACATGCGTACGAGGTTCTGCGCACGGCGGATCACGTAACGGAGGCCTTCCCTGATGGTGCTGGAGCGCGCATTCCGGCGGCTCACATCCTGACGATGAGGTTCTGACTGTCGACGAAGCGTCCGGTGTCCGAGGCGAGCATCTCGATGACCGCGGCGACGTCGCCCGGCTGCATGATCGTGGACGGATCCTCGTCAGGAGCAAGCGTACGGCGCAGGTCGGTGGCGCACCGGCCAGGGGAGAGGCAGACGACCCGGGTGCCGTAGATCTTGAGCTCCTCCTTCATCACCTCGGACATGGTGATGAGCGCCGACTTCGACGCGGAGTAGGTGAGCCAACCGGGCCGGCCGCCGAGACCGGCGGTGGAGGCGATGTTGACCACGAGGTCGAACGTGTTGCCGAGTCTGAGCAGCTCCTGGACGATCGTGAAGGGCGCGTACAGGTTGACCGCCATCGTGCGCTCGAACGAGCCGAAGTCGATCTGCTGGATGGCCTTGGGGTCGGTGTAGCCGGCGTTGTTGACGAGGACCTCGACGTGCTCGTGCCGGTGCATGACCTCGCCCATCAGCGCGACGAGGGCGTCGCGGTCGGCCAGGTCGATGTCGTAGCGGTGCAGCACCTTGTCGTGCGGGTTGTCGGCCGCGAGCTCGTCGAGGGTCTCGTCGAACGCCTCGGACGACCGGGCGAGCAGGACCAGCTCGGTCACCGCGTTGTCGGTGTGGAAGAAGCGGCGAACGGTTTCGCGTCCGATACCCTTGGAAGCCCCTGTGACCAGCATCGTCTGTGGCTTCGTCATCGGTGCACGGCCTCCAGCGGCACGGAGTTGAACGACGGGCGTCACCTGCGTGAACGCCACGAGCGTAGCGTGCCGGACTCGGTGGGTAGGCACACCGGGGTCGTCCGGCCGGGGCGCGTAGCCTTCTGGTCGGACCGAGGAGATGAGGAGCGGGTGGTGCTGAGCAGGGTGCTGGGTCAGGTCGCGGATTCGGCGCGGTTGAAGCACGTCGTCGAGACCGCACCGGTGTCGCGCGGGGTCGTCAAGCGGTTCGTCGCGGGCGATCTGGAGGCCGACGCCGTCGCCGTGACCCGCGACATCACGGACACCGGTCTCCTGGTGACGCTCGACCACCTCGGCGAGGACACCACCGACCTCGAGCAGGCGTCGCGCACGGCGGAGGCGTATGTCTCCGTGCTCCACCGGCTCGCCGCGGAGGGGCTCGCGACGCACGCCGAGGTGTCGGTGAAGCTGTCGGCGGTCGGCCAGGCGCTGTCGATCGTCGGCGACGGGCACAAGATCGCGCTCGAGCACGCTCACCGGATCTGCGCCGCGGCGAAGGATTCCGGCACGACGGTCACCCTCGACATGGAGGACCACACCACCACCGACTCCACGCTGGAGATCCTCACCGAGGTACGCCGTGACTTCCCGTGGGTGGGTGTCGCGCTGCAGAGTTACCTGCGCCGCACCGAGGGCGACTGCCGCGACCTCGCCGGCGCGGGGTCGCGCGTGCGGCTGGTGAAGGGGGCGTACGCCGAGCCCGACTCGGTCGCCTACCAGCGCGGCCGCGACGTCGACCGCGCGTACGTGCGGTGCCTCAAGCTGCTGTTCAACGGCGCCGGGTACCCGATGGTGGCCACGCACGACCCGCGGCTCGTCGAGATCGCGGCATCCCTGGCCGTGCAGTACCACCGCGACCCGTCGTCGTACGAGTTCCAGATGCTCTACGGCGTGCGTCCCGACGAGCAGCGGCGCCTCGGCCAGCGCGGCGAGCAGGTGCGCGTCTACGTGCCGTACGGCGTGCAGTGGTACGGCTACCTGATGCGGCGCATGGCGGAGCGACCGTCCAACGCCATGGTGTTCCTGCGCGCCCTCACCACGAAACGCTGACGTCTGGAGTCTTCGGTCCCATGACAGACAAGGTCGCCGTCCTCGGCGTGGGCAAGATGGGTGAGGCGCTGCTCTCCGGCATGCTGCGCGCGGGCAAGCCGGTCGGTCAGCTGCTCGGCACCACGCGCGGGGCCGAGCGCGCCGACACCCTGCGGGAGCGCTACGGCGTCGCCATGGTCGACAACGCCGAGGCCGTCACGTCCGCCGACACCCTGCTGCTCGCGGTCAAGCCGCAGGACATGGGCGTGCTGCTCGACACCATCGCTCCGCACGTGTCGGCGCACCAGCTGGTGGTGTCCGTCGCCGCGGGCATCCCGACCGCGTTCCTGGAGAGCCGGCTGCCGGCCGGCACCCCCTGCGTCCGCGTCATGTCCAACACCCCGGTGCTGGTCGACGAGGCGATGAGCGCGGTGTCGGCCGGTGCGCACGCCACCGAGGAGCACCTGCGCCGCACCGAGGAGATCCTGCAGCCGGTCGGCAACGTCATGCGCGTGCCCGAGTCGCAGCAGGACGCCGTCACCGCGCTGTCCGGCAGCGGCCCGGCGTACGTCTACTACCTCGTCGAGGCGATGACCGACGCCGGCATCCTGCTCGGCCTGCCCCGCGGGGTGGCGCACGACCTGATCGTCCAGGCCGTCCGCGGCGCCGCCGCGATGCTCGTCGAGTCCGGCGAGCACCCGGTGCGCCTGCGCGAGGCCGTCACCTCGCCCGCGGGCACGACCATCAACGCGATCCGCGAGCTGGAGAACCACGGCGTCCGCGCGGCCGTCCTCGACGCGATCGTCGCCGCCCGCGACCGCTCCCGCGAACTCGCCTCCGGCAGCTGAGGCGCCGCGCCTTCTCCCGTTGATCACGTCAACGTGATCAACGTGGGCTTCACCTCGTGCACGGACGAGGTGAAGCCCGAGTTCGCTGGGTGAAGCAGCCCGTCAGCGCCCGGCCGGCGGCGCCGGGAGCGGCATCAGGCCGAACGCGCATTGCGCCCTGGCCAGCACCGGGGCGGCGAGCTCCGTGGCGTGCTGGGCGCCGAGTGCCAGCGCGGTGTCGACGTAGCCGGGGTCGGCGACGAGCGTCGCGTACCTTTCGCGGACCGGGCGGAGCGCGTCGAGCACGGCGTCGGTCACGTCGGCCTTCAGCTCGCCGTACGTGGCGTACCTGGTGGCCAGATCCTCGGGACCGTCGTCGGAGAACGCCGCCAGCAGGTCGAGCAGGTTGGACACGCCCGGCCTCGCAGCCGGGTCGTACCGCACCTCCCGCTCGCTGTCGGTCACGGCGCGGGCGATCTTCCTGCGTACGACGTCCGGCGGGTCGAGGAGACGGACCGCGCCGAGCGCCTCGTCCGGGTCGGACTTGCTCATCTTGCGTTCCGGCTCCTGCAGGTCCGACAGTCTCGCGGCCACCCGTGGCAGGACGGTCTCGGGCACGACGAACGTCTCGCCGTACCGGTGGTTGAACCGCAGCGCGAGGTCGCGGGCGAGCTCGACGTGTTGGCGCTGGTCGTCGCCGACCGGCACCTCGGTCGTGTCGTACAGCAGGATGTCGGCGGCCATCAGCACCGGGTACGTGAGCAGGCTCGCGCGCACCGACTGCTGCCGGCCGGCCTTCTCGCGGTACTGGATCATCCGTCGCAGCTCGCCGTCGTACGCCGTGCACTCCAGCAGCCAGGTGAGGCCGAGGTGCTCGGGCACGTGGCTCTGCACGAAGACCGTGCAGACCTCCGGGTCGAGCCCGGCCGCGAGCAGCGTGGTGGCGAACTCGCGGGTGCGTACGGCGAGCTGCCGCGGGTCGTGCTCGACGGTCGGCGCGTGCAGGTCGACGACGGAGAAGAGGCAGTCGGCCTCGTACTGCTGCACTGTCCAGCGGCCCACGGCGCCGAGCAGGTTGCCGAGGGTGAGTCGCCCGCTGGGAGCGGTACCGCTGAAGATGCGGCGCTTGCGTGCCATCGTTCCTCCGTCGTACGGGCCTCGCGGAGGTGGGCATGAAAAAGACCGCCTCGGCGAGGCGGCCTCAAGGTGTCGTGCGCTACCCGGCTCGCCTCAACAGGCGAGCCAGCACTGGAGCGATCGGATGCGCACGCGTCCAATCTACCGCACGGGACCGGGGATATCGTCGCGTCATGCCAGGTCCCGTCCGCGTCCGCACCCTGCGCCCCGACGATTGGCGGACGGCGCGTTCCGTCCGGCTCGCCGCCCTCACCGACGCGCCGCTGGCGTTCGCCTCGTCGCTCGACCGCGAACGGGCGAAGGGCGAGGCCGACTGGCGCGAGATGCTGACGCCGGAGCGCGGCGTACGCGCGCTGGCCGAGTGCGACGGCGCCGTCGCCGGGGTCATCGGCGTGTTCAGCAGGGGCGACGACGGCGAGATCATCTGGATGTGGGTCGACCCCGCGTTCCGCGGCCAGGGTGTCGGCGACGCGCTCGTCGCGTACGCGCTCGACTGGTGCTGGAGCCGGGGCCTCGGCTGCCACCTCTGGGTGGCCGACGGCAACGACGTCGCGTGGCGGTTCTACGAGCGGCTCGGTTTCGTGGCGACCGGCGAGCGCCAGCCGCTGCCGAACGACGGCGCCCGCATGGAGTCGCAGATGCGTTACGTGGGCAGCCAGGACCTCCACCCGTGACGGGCACCCGCACCGTGCCAGGACGCGGTGAGGGTGCCCCTCACGGGGTGGACGGATCGTGAGCACCGCCTCGGGGCATCGAGCCGCGATCTCACCGAAGGTGATCGGCGGGAGACTCTGGGTCTTCCGCCGTGATCGTCGTTGCTCGTACGTTCAGCTCGTTACTCGCCCGTGATCCGGGCGGACGAGAGAAGGTGCCCATGAAACGCATGCGATATCTCCTCGCGACGCTGGTGGCCCTCGCCGGCTGCCTCGTCGCCGTCTCACCGGTGTCGGCCGCGCCGCCCCCGGGCGTACCGTCGGCGGCGCCGAGCTTCAAGGCGCCGTTCCCGTGCGGCCAGTCGTGGACGTACTCCCACCACGGTTCCGAGGTACGGCTCGCGCTCGACTTCATCGACAACGCCGGCAACACCAACGGTGCTCCCGCGCTCGCCTCCGCCCCCGGGACGGCGTACCAGCACTCGCAGCCCTCCGGCGCCGGCAGCTGGATCTCCATCGACCACGGCGGCGGCTGGCTGACGTACTACTTCCACCTCCAGTCGTTCTCCGTCGCGAACGGCGCGGCCGTGGCGCAGGGACAGGAGATCGGCAAGGTCGGCTCGTCGGGCAACAGCAGCGGACCTCACCTGCACTACGAGCAGCTGTACAACGGCGGCGGCCAGACCGTCCACATCAACGGCCAGTCGCTGGCCCCGTACCCGGGCAGCTACGGACAGAAGAGCATCACCAGCGACAACGCGTGCGGCGGGCCGGGCAAGCCGTTCCAGACGTGGGGGAGTGGCATCAGGGTGCGCAGCGACGCCTTCCTTTCCTCGCCCGTCGTCACCACCCTGCCCGGGCCGACCGGTGTGTACGTCCTCTGCCAGAAGCAGGGCGACGTGGTGAACGCCGAGGGCTACACGAACGACTGGTGGGCCAAGCTGCGCGACCAGAACGGCTTCATCTCGAACATCTACATCGACACGCCGGAGGCGGTCTTACCCGGCGTGCCCACCTGCTAGCGCAGTGCCGTCGCGCCTCGCCCGCCCGTGCGGGCGGGACGTGACGGCAGGTTGCGAATCGGCCACAAATGGTCTGTTGACGTGGTGTGGACCACCCTGACAGGGCACCCTCCCGGAGAAGCGGGACAGTACTTTTCCGAAGGAGACCCATGAGTCGAAAGATCTTGCCCCGCGTCATCGCGGGCGCGGCGGTGCTCGCGCTCGCCGCGGCGTGCGGCGGTGGTGGCGGTGGCGAAGAAGAGGCCGCGGCGTCGAGCTTCTCGCTGCAGGGGTGCGAGCCCGAGGAGTTCATCACCCCTCATAGCAACGAGCTGTGCGGCGGCCAGATCCTGAAGTTCCTGTTCACCGGTCTCGTCGACTTCGACAAGGACTCCAAGCCGGTCAACGCCATGGCCGAGTCGATCGAGTCGCCCGACCAGAAGGTCTGGACGATCAAGATCAAGAGCGGGTGGAAGTTCCACAACGGCGATGCGGTGACCGCCCAGTCGTTCGCCGATGCATGGAACTACACCGCGTACGGCCCCAACGCGATGAACAACAGCTACTTCATGGAGAAGATCGAGGGCTACGCCGACCTCAACCCCGAGAGCGGCAAGCCGAAGACCGACAAGATGTCCGGTCTCGAGGTGGTCGACGACACGACGCTGAAGGTCACGCTCGACGCGCCGTTCAGCCAGTTCCCGCTCGTGATCGGCTACAGCGCCTTCTCGCCGATGCCGAAGGTCGCGTTCGAGGACATGAAGAAGTTCGAAGAGGCCCCGATCGGCAACGGGCCCTACCGAATGAACGGCAAGTGGCAGCACGACCGCGAGATCAAGATCAAGCGGTACGCCGACTACCAGGGGTCGGAAAAGGGCAAGGTCGAGAACATCGACTACAAGATCTACTCCAACCTCGAGACGGCGTACAACGACCTGCTCGCCGGCAACCTCGACCAGTCGCCGATCCCGCCGACCCGCCTGTCGGGCGCCAAGGCCGAGCTCGGTGACCAGTACTTCCAGGCACCCACGTCGCAGTTCTCGCGGCTGGACTTCCCGATGTACGACAAGAGGTTCCAGAACAAGGACCTGCGTCACGCCCTCTCGATGGCGATCAACCGGCAGGAGATCATCGACAAGATCTTCGCCGGCGCGCACACACCGGCCAAGTCGCTCATCACGCCGGTCGTCGGCGGGCAACGACCCGACGCCTGCAAGGAGTACTGCGACTACAACCCGACGGAGGCCAAGAAGCTGTACCAGAAGTCCGGTGGCCTCAAGGGCACGCTCACTCTCTGGTACAACAGCGACGGTGGCCACGAGGAGTGGATGCAGGCGGTCGCCAACCAGCTGCGCGCCAACCTCGGCATCAAGGACATCAAGCTGAAGCAGCTGCAGCAGGCCGAGTACCTGCCGGCGCAGCGGGCGAAGAAGATGGACGGCCCGTTCCGCAACAGCTGGGTGATGGACTACCCGTCGATGCAGAACTACCTCGAGCCGCTGTACGCGACGGGTGGTTCGGCGAACCGCACGTTCTACAGCAACAAGCAGGTCGACAAGTACATCGACCAGGGCAACCAGAAGGACACGATCGAGGCCGGTTACCCGGACTACTACAAGGCCGAGGACCAGGTACTCGAGGACATGCCGGTCATCCCGCTGTGGTTCCACAACACCCAGCAGGCACGGTCCGACCACATCAAGAACGTCAGGGTCGACCCCTTCAGCGTCGTCGTCCTGACCGACATCGAGATCGCCGACTAGCGCGGGCGCTCACCGCGGGCGGTTCAACGGCGAACGGTCCCGCGGAACGAGGAAGCGGTCCCGGACCCCACAGGGGTCCGGGACCGTCCCCGTTCCGGATATAGGCTGAATGTCCGTTATGTAGGCGAGGCGTGAACTGAGATCACAGGAGTCCCAGAGGGGTCACCAGGTCTCGCTCTTCCCCACTGGTCACTTCACCGGTACCCTCGACCCACACAGTGGGTGGACGGGAAGATGCGAGCTCGATGAGTCCAGGAGACAGGCCCCTCAGCGAGGTCAGGTTCCTTACCGTGGCCGAGGTGGCCACGGTCATGCGCGTGTCCAAGATGACCGTCTACCGGCTGGTCCACTCCGGCGATCTCCCCGCCGTGCGGGTCGGCCGGTCGTACCGGGTGCCCGAGCAGGTCGTGTACGACTACCTGCGTCCCTCCGGGGCGAGCTCGGCTGACACCGCGTAGCACCGCCCGGCCCGGCAACCTGCTCCCGTCAGGTCGACGGTAGGCTGATGCGTCGGCCGCGTGACATCTTTTCCCACGCGCCGTCCCGTCCCGCGCCTGCGGGAAACTGCCAGTCGAAGGAAGACGTCCGTGGGTTCTGTCATCAAGAAGCGTCGCAAGCGCATGGCGAAGAAGAAGCACCGCAAGCTGCTGAAGAAGACGCGGGTGCAGCGACGCCGCCAGGGCAAGTAGCCACGAACCAAGGCACGAGTACGCAGGAGCCGCGGGGAGGAGGACGCGATGGCGAGCGTCGTCCTGGTCACCGGTGTCGCGAGCGAGCCCGGTGTGGCACTCGCGCTCGACCTGGCCGAGCGTCCCGGGGTCGAGCGGGTCATCGGCGTCGACGTCGTCCCGCCGCGCCGTAGCCTTGCCCCCGCGGAGTTCATCCGCGCCGACGTCCGCGGCACGTCGCTGAGCCGGCTGCTCGACGCGTACGAGGTCGACACGGTGGTCCATGCGGGCGTGCTGACCGGGCCCAGCCGGGCCGGTGGACGCACCGCGCAGAAGGAGATCAATGTCATCGGCACGATGCAGCTCCTCGCGGCCTGCCAGCGTGCCGAGCGGCTGACCAAGCTCATCGTCAGGTCGAGCACGGCCGTCTACGGCCTGTCGCCCCGCAACCCGGCCGTCTTCACCGAGGACGAGCCGCCGCGGTCGCCCCCCGGCTCGGGGTTCGCGAAGGACGTCGTCGAGGTCGAGGGCTACACCCGTGGCTTCGCGCGGCGCCGCCCCGACGTCACCGTCACGACGCTGCGCCTCGCCTACCTGCTCGGCGACGACTCCGCGCTCGGGCGCTACCTGACGCTGCCGGTCGTGCCGACGATCCTCGGGTACGACCCGCGGCTGCAGCTGCTGCACCTCGACGACGCGGTGGAGGCGCTCGGCCGGGCCACCGTCGAGGAGCATCCGGGCACCTTCAACGTCGCCGGCGACGGCGTCGTCACGGTGTCGCAGGCCGCGCATCTCGCCGGTCGGCCCACCGTCCCCGTCTTCTGGCCGGCCGTGGGCGGGGTGGCGCGTGCGCTGCGGCGCGCACGCATCGTCGACATCAACCCCGAGCTCGCCGCCACCATCATGCACGCGCACGTCGCCGACACGTCCCGGATGCGGGCCGAGTTCGGCTGGCTGCCGTCGCGGTCGACGAGGCAGGCGCTCGCCGATCACGTTGCCGGCGCCGGCCTGGAGCCGACCGTCCCGGTGTCCCTGCTGCTCGATCGCGCCGAGGAGGTGCTCCGTGCCTGACGCCCAGGTGATCCCGTTCGACGGCGACCGCAGGCGCGACGGCGCGCGATCCGTCCCTGACGACGACCACGCCACCGCGCACGACGACGCCCGCGAGGAGACCGGGGAGACACCGCGGGAGTCCGCCGCAGGCCGCGGGCCACTCGACGGGCTCCTCGGCGATACGTTCGCGTTCCTACGGCGGCGGCTGACCGGCGACTACACCGTCGACGACACCGGGCTCGACACCGACCTGACCGACCACCTCGTGCTGCCCGCCCTGCGCCTGCTCTACGACGGCTGGTTCCGGGTCGACGCGCGTGGGCTCGACAACGTCCCGGCCGACAGCGGTGCGCTCATCGTCGCGAACCACTCCGGGGTGCTCCCGCTCGACGGCCTGATGGTCCAGGTGGCCCTGCACGACCATCACGAGGCGAAGCGCCGGCTGCGGCTGCTCGGTGCCGACTACATCTTCCGCTGGCCCGTCTTCGGACAGCTGGCGCGCAGCAGCGGCGTCACGGTCGCGTGCAACTCCGACGCGGAACGCCTGCTCGCCGCCGGCGAGGTGGTCGGCGTGTTCCCCGAGGGGTTCAAGGGCATCGGCAAGCCGTTCACCGAGCGGTACAAGCTGCAGCGGTTCGGCCGCGGCGGCTTCGTGTCGGCCGCGCTCCGTACGGGCACGCCGATCGTGCCGTGCTCCGTCGTCGGCGCCGAGGAGACCTACCCGTTGCTCGCCGACGTCCGTCCGTTGGCCCGGCTGTTCGGCGCGCCGTACGTGCCGGTCACGCCGACGTTCCCCTGGTTCGGGCCGCTCGGCCTGGTGCCGCTGCCGTCGAAGTGGCAGCTGCAGTTCGGCGAGCCGATCCGCACCGACCGCTACGACGCCGGCGCCGCCGACGACCCGACCCTCGTGCTCGGGCTCACCGACCACATCCGCGAGACGATCCAGCACACGCTCTACGCGATGCTCCTGCGGCGCCGGTCGGTCTTCCGCTCCTGACGGGGTCAGTGGCGGCGCTTGAGGCGCTCGATCTCGATGACGGCGCGCTCCGCCAGTGACCTGCGCCGCCGCTTGCGGACGACGAGGGCGGCGTAGAGCGCGCCGACCGCGGCGCCGGTGATCGCCGCGGCGGGGAGCACCACGCGCAGGGTGCGGCGGGTCGTGCGGAAGTCGTACACCGGCCAGCCGTTGTGCCGCGCGTACTCCGCCAGTGCGGGCTCGGGATTGACCGCGACCGGGCGGCCGACGAGCTCGAGCATCGGCAGGTCGTTGATCGAGTCGCTGTACGCGGTGCACTTGGCGAGGTCGAGGCCCTCGCGTTCGGCGAGCTCGCGGACGGCGACCGCCTTGGCCTTGCCGTGCATGAACTGACTGAGCTGGCCCGTGTAGACGCCGTCCTCGGTCTTGGCGATAGTGCCGAGCGCGCCGGTGAGGCCGAGCTTCTTCGCGATGATCTCCGCGAGCTCGACCGGTGTCGCCGTGACGAGCCACACCGGCTGGCCGGCGTCGAGGTGCAGGTCGGTGAGGGCTCGGGCTCCCGGCCAGATGCGGTCGGCCATCCGCTCGTCGTAGATCTCCTCGGCCAGCCTGACGACGTCGGTCAGCCGGTGGCCGGCGATGAACGAGAGCGCGGCCTCCTGCGCGTCGGAGATGGTCTTGTTCGTCTCGCCGCGCAGGCGGAACTGCGCCTGCTGCCACGCGAAGCTCGCGATGTCGCGGGTGGTGAAGAAGTCCCTGGCGGCCAGGCCGCGGGCGATGAAGTACAACGACGCGCCCTGCATCACCGTGTTGTCGACGTCGAAGAAGGCCGCCGCGCCCGGCCCCTGCTCGAGCAGGCCGAGCTGGCTCGCGTGGACGTGCGCGATGACCTGCTCGGAACTCAGGGGATCGTCGTGCTGTCCTGCGCCGTCGGTGGGGGCGTCGCCGTCTCGCCGGAACTTGGGCATGCGCCGAGCTTAGTGCCCTAGCCGTCGCCTTCGGTGGACGTGGCGTCGGCGGCCGTGCGCTCGGCGTCGGGCGCCACCTCGTCGCCGGAGGAGGTCGACTCGTCGGCCGACGTGGTCGAGTCCTGGGAGCCCGTCGAGTCGGACGGCTGCGAGGGCACCCCGGTGGGCTGTGGTGGGCTGGAGGACGGCGAGCCCTCGGAGGGTGTGCCGGTGCCGCTGGGGTCCGTGCCGCCGCTCGAGCCGCCCGTCGTCGACCCGCTGCCGCTCGTGCCGCTGCCGGGCGGCGGGTCGGTGGATCCGCCGTTGCTCGATTCCTGCGAGCTCGAGCTGCCGGAACCGGTCGAGGAGCCGGGTGCCAGGGCGCTGCTCGACGACGACGAGATCGGCGGTGCGCTCGTGCTCGGATCGCCGGCCTGCGTCGACGAGCTGCTACCCGACGACGACGCGGTCTCGCCATCGCAGCTGGCGGACGGCCGGCAGCTCGCCTGCAGCATCGTCGTGGTCTGGCGGCTCAGCTCGCTGACGAGGTCGAGCGACCTGCTGGCCGAGCCGCGCGACGCGCCGGGGAGGCGGGGGAGGAGCGCGCGGATCGCGTCGCTCTGGTCGCGGGTGAACTCGTCGAGGTAGGACAGCGGCTGGGTCTCGCCGGTGGCCTGGTATGCGCTCCGGAGCAGGTGCGCCCCGGAGTCGGTGTAGGTGTTCATGGTGGTCAGGGTGCGGTTGATGAGGCCGGCGACCGACCTGCCGCCCTTGTGTCCGTCTGCCTTGGCCGTCTCGACCGACGGCCAGACACCGCCGTGCTCGACCAGTCGGTCGACCTCCTCGAGCCGGGAGTCGGCGAACCTGAGGTTCTTGCGCCCGCGCTCCTCGTCGGAGTTGACGAAGGCGAGCTGCACGCTCTCGCCGCGCAGCTTGACGCCGTACAGCGTGTCGCCGGGCAGTGCGCTCATGGTGCCCACGCCGATGCCGGTGATGGCGACCGCCGCCGTCACCATGACGGTCGTCGAGGCCAGGCCGCGCCTGATGCGGAGGTGGTCGAGCCACTCGAGCACGGCCGCCCGGCGAGACGTGACCGGCGTGGTGGTCGCGGCGGTCTCGAGCCGGCGGCGGATGGCCTGCCGGAGGTCGCCGCCGGGACGCAGTGGCACGGCACGGAGGGCGTTGGCGAGGGTGACCAGGCGGGACACCGACGGGCCTGGTGTGGCGCCGCCGTCGACGGCACGCGAGAACTCACGCGTGCGCCGCCGGCCCGGCAGCTTCCTCATGGGTGACGCTCCACTGTGCCCGATCCCGCTCGACCCGAATCCTTCATCTCCCGCTCGCCCAACCTGGAAACGAGTGGTCGGGGCCGGGGGTTACGGGCGACGCCGTTCTGGTGCGCGGAGTATTCGTTCACCGAAGGTCGTCGGGGACGAGCCGGCCGAGCGCCCGGACGGCTCGATACTGGAGCGCCTTGACCGCGCCCTCGTTCCTGCCCATGATCCGCGCGGTCTCGGCGACCGACAGGCCCTGCAGGAAGCGGAGCACGATGCACTCCTGCTGCTCGGGGCCGAGCTGCTTGACCGCCTCGATCAGCGCGACGTTGGTGAACGCCTTGAGCACGGCGTTCTCCGGGCTCTCCTCGATGCGGTCGCTGTCGAGCATGTCGGCGGTCGTCACCTCGAGCCGGTAGCGCGAGGATTTGAAGTGGTCGGCGACGATGTTGCGCGCGATGGTGACGAGCCAGGCGCCGAAGTCGCGGCCCTGCCAGGTGAAGCTGTCGAGGCGGCGCAGCGCGCGGAGGAAGGTCTCGCTGACGACGTCCTCGGCCAGCTGTTGGGAGCCGACCCGGAAATAGACGTAGCGGTAGACGAGGTCGGCGTACCGCTCGTACAGGCCGGCGAACGCGGCCATGTCCTGCGCCTGTGCCGCGTGGATGAGGGCGACGATCTCGGCCTGGTCGGCGTCGACCGCGGCGGGTGGCGCGGTCTCCCTGCGTGCACGGCGCCTGAGGCGTACCGGCGCGGTGAACCCGGGCAGGAAGGCCCCGGGGTCGACGGTCGCCTCGGAACGGGCGATGAGTGCCCCGCCTCCCGCGACGGCGACGGCGGGCTGGAACGGTCCGAGGAACATCGGTTCGAGGCGGGCGGCGAGCTGCCTGGCGGCCTGGGCCGCGAGGGCGCGCAGCTGCTGAAGGCCGTGCGGTAGCCGCTCGGGTGTCGGCATGTAAATGGTCCCCCTGTTGCCCGGACTGCTCGATCCGTCGGTTGTGCCCACCCCGGTGCCCCGTCCTAGGCTGGCGTGAGTCGATCTCCGGACGCGCGGCCCATGCTAGGAAACGACCGGACCCGCAGGCTAGGGCCTAAAGACCGTGGCCCTGTTCGCTGCGACGGGTTTGCCCGGTTCGTGCGTCGATTGATGGTATTGACCTGCTCAGCGTAGCCGAAAGGGTTCGTCTTGTGGCCGAGAGTAGCGGTGCCGAGCGACGACCACGGGTCCGCCTTCTCGGTAAGGCGGACTGTCACCTCTGCGACGACGCCCGGACGGTGATCGCCGAGGTCTGCGCCGAGCTCGGCGTCGCCTGGACCGAGGACGACCTCGGCGGCTCGCCGGACGAACTCGCGCGCTGGTGGGACAAGATCCCCGTCACCCTCGTCGACGGTGAGGTGCACAACTACTGGCGCCTCGACCCGACCCGCCTCCGCACCGCACTGACCAGGCCACCCCGCCGCTGACGGGCGCCACGGCTAGGGCTGGTGGGCGTGGTGGATGCGGACGGCCCGGAGCCAGTCGATCCAGAGCCAGCCGGCCACGAGGGCGCCGACGATCCCGGCCACGCAGATCGTGACACCGATCGTCAGCTGCCGCGCGAGCGCGCCCGCGGCGATCGTCGACACGCCCTGGGCGAGCATCAGCAGGGTCTGCGCGAGACCGAGGGCCTGGCCGCGGGTCGCGTGCGGCACGATCGAGATGAACGCCTGGTTGGCGGCGAGGTTGTAGCCGCAGGCGAGTCCCGAGAGGAACAGCAGCAGGCACGAGACGTAGAAGCCCGGCACGAACCAGAACGGCAGCAGCAGGAGCAGCCCGGCGACGGCGAGCGGGCCCATCAAGCCGACCCGGCGGCTTGGCCTGACCAGCCTGGTGATCAGGATCGCGCCGAGCGCGACGCCGAGCGGTCCGAGTGCCAGCATCGCGCCGGCGTGCGTGGCGTCGAGGCCGAGCTCCTGGCGGACGTACGGGACGGCCAGCGCCTCGGGGACGACGTAGAAGCCGGCGAGCATGCCCAGACCGATGAGCGCGCGGAGCCGCGGGTCGGCGAAGATCGCCCGCGAGCCGTGTCGTACGAGGTGCCGCAGGGTCGGCCTGCGGTCGGCGTGCGGGGCGTCGCGCTTGCGCATGCCGACGCGGAACAGCAGGGCGGCGAGGAGGAACGAGGCCGCGTTGAGGGCGAGAGCCTGCGGTGCCCCGATCAGGGCGACGGCGATGCCGCCCACCGCGAAGCCGAGCACCTGGGTGGCCTGGTTGGTGGTCTGGGTGACGGCGCTGCCGACGACGAACAGGTCACCGGGGAGGATGTCGGGCAGGCTCGCGGAGCGCGCCGCCTCGAACGGTGGTCGCGCGAGACCGGTGGCGAAGACCAGGACGAACAGCACCCACAGCGGCAGACCGGGGATGACCATCAGCCCGACGAGGCAGGCGCGGACGAGGTCGGTGGTGATGAGCACCGCGCGGCGGGGGTACCTGTCGGCGAGCGGCGACAGCAGGGGGCCTGCGACCAGGTACGGCAGGTAGGTGACGCCGTAGGTCAGGGTCGTCAGCAGCGCGGAGCCGGTGCGGTCGAAGACGAGGATCGACAGCGCGACCTTGGCGAGCTGGTCGCCGATCCCCGACTGGGCGAGCGCGATCCAGAGCACCTGGAACTCGCGCACGGAGAAGACCTCCCCGAACCGCGCAGTGCGGTCCTGGGAGGGCGGGCGGAACGCACGGTCTTCCCCGAGAGACATTGGCGTGAAGACTAACCCCACGGTAGTTCGGACGCTGCGGTAATCCCCAACCCACGCGAGGTGTTCGCGCCGGCCGGTCGGGCCCGGTGGCCGGATCCTCGGGGACACTGTGCCATGACGGGCTTCTGTCGTTCTGCTGAGCAGCCGGCCGACGTCACGTACCGTGGTGTCCATGGCGATGCCGCAGATCTTCGAGGAGCCCAAGAAGCCGCTGGGCGCCGTCACGGCGGTCGTCGCCGCGTTCGGCGGGATCTTCGCGTATGGGCAGGACCGCAGCGACCTGGGCATGATCGTCGTGCTCTTCGTGCCGGTCGTGATCCTGGCCCTCGTCGCCAGGACGAGCAAGGGGTTCCGCGGCTGGCTCCTCCTGGTCATCGCGTGGGTCCTCGGCGTGCTCGGCGCCGGGGCCGTCCTCGGCGTGAACTGACGAGGGCTCCGGGCCCCCGACTTTGTGCGAACGTTCACAAGGACGTAGCCTGGGGACGAGAGCGCACCGTCCGTCGCGGCGCGTCCACCCCGTCCAGGAGTCCCGTGTCGTCGCCCAACCGTCCCGCCGACCGCGTCCGCCGCGCGCACGGGGGTCGTGACCGCGGCATCCCTGACGCCACCGTCGCCAGGCTGCCGCTCTACCTGCGTGCCCTGACCGGGCTGGGCGAGCGCGGCACCCTGACGGTCTCGTCCGAGGACCTCGCCGCCGCGTCGGGGGTCAACTCGGCGAAGCTTCGCAAGGACCTCTCGCACCTCGGGTCGTACGGCACTCGCGGCGTCGGCTATGACGTGCAGTACCTCGTCTACCAGATCTCCCGCGAGCTCGGCCTCACCCAGGACTGGGCGGTGGCCATCATCGGGATGGGCAACCTGGGCCGCGCCCTCGCCGACTATGGCGGCTTCGTGTCGCGCGGGTTCAGCGTGGCGGCGCTGTTCGACGTCGACCCGGGCAAGGTCGGCAACCAGGTGGCCGAGAAGGTCGTGCGGCACGTCGACACGCTCGAGGCGGTCGTCCGCGAGGCGCGCATCGCGATCGGGGTCATCGCGACGCCCCCGCAGGCCGCGCAGGACGTCTGCGACCGGCTCGTCGCTGCCGGTGTCCGGAGCATCCTCAATTTCGCGCCCGCCGTGTTGCATGTGCCGTCGGACGTGCAGCTACGTAAGGTCGACCTGTCGATCGAACTGCAGATCCTCGCGTTCCACGTCCAGCGCAACACCGGTGTCGACCCGGTGCACGCGATCCAGGACGCCGGCACGAGTGACGACCGAGGAGGTGAGCGACGGTGACACTGCTCGTGGTGGGGCTCAACCACCGCACCGCCCCCGTCGACGTGCTGGAACGCGCCGTGGCGGCCGACGCCCACGGCAAGGTCACCGCCGACGTGCGTGACTCCCACAACGTCCTCGAGTCCGTCGTCCTCGTGACGTGCAACCGGGTCGAGCTCTACGCCGACGTCACGAGGTTCCACGTCGGGGTCGCCGACCTCACGAGCGCGCTCGAGCGCCACAGCGGCGTGCCGCAGGAGCAGCTCACCCGCTGCCTCTACGTCCACTACCAGGAGCGCGCCGTCCAGCACCTGTTCGGCGTCGCCTGCGGGCTCGACTCGATGGTGGTGGGCGAGCCGCAGATCCTCGGCCAGGTACGCACCGCGATGCGCACGGCCGACGACGACGGCAGCCTGGGTCGCGAGCTCGGCGAGCTGTTCCGCCGCGCGCTGCGGGTGGGCAAGCGCGCGCGGTCGGAGGCCGGCATCGACGCCACGGGTGCGTCGCTCGTCAGCGTGGCCCTCGACGAGGTCCGCGAGCTCACTGGCGAGGCGGCCGGCAGGCGCGCGCTCGTCGTCGGGGCCGGTGCGATGGGCGGCCTCGCCGTGTCCGCGCTGAGCCGTGCGGGTGCCGACGTCGTCGTCGCCAACCGCACCCCGGAGCCGGCCGCGCGGCTCGCGGCCGACTACGGCGGACGGGCGGTGGGGCTCGCCGACGTCGACGCCGAGCTCGCCGCAGCCGATGTCGTGGTCACCTGCACCGGTGCGGTCGGCACCGTGCTCTCCCGGTCCGGCGTCGAGGCCGCGCTGGCGCGCCGCGACGGTCGCCGGCTCGTGCTCGTCGACCTCGCCGTGCCCCGTGACGTCGATCCCGAGGTCGCCGACCTGCCGGGCGTCACGCTCGTGGGGCTCGAGCGGCTCGCCGACCGCAGCACCGAACCGGCCGAGGTGGCCGCCGTACGCCGGCTCGTCGCCGAGGAGATCGAGGCGTTCGCCAGGAGCCTCGAACAGGCCCAGGTGGCGCCCACGGTCGCCGCGCTGCGCGGTGTCGCGGCGCGGGTCGTCGAGCACGAGATGGAGCGGCTGCGCGGCCGCGCACCCGACCTCGACGAGCGCACCAGGGCCGAGGTCGCCAAGACGGTCCACCGGATCGTCGACAAGCTCCTGCATACCCCGACCGTGCGGGTGAAGCAGCTCGCGTCGGGGCCCGGCGGCGGCTCCTACGCCGCCGCGCTGCGCGAGCTGTTCGACCTCGACCCGGCCACGGCTGAGGCCGTCGCCCGGGTCGACCATGGTCGCGGGGGAGACGGCGAGTCGTGACCAAGGCCATCAGAATCGGCACCAGGGCGAGCGCGCTCGCGCACGCCCAGACCCAGCTCGTCGCCGACGCGCTCGCCGAGGCGTCCGGCCGCACCGTCGAGCTCGTCGACGTGACGACCTACGGAGACGTCAACCGCGGCTCGCTCGCGCAGATCGGCGGCACCGGCGTCTTCGTCAGCGCCCTTCGCGACCGGCTGCTCGACGGCACCGTCGACGTCGCCGTCCACTCGCTGAAGGACCTGCCGACCGCCGAGCCGGAGGGCCTCGCTCTCGGGGCGGTACCCGTCCGCGGGCACTGGGCCGACGCGCTCGTGGCACCGGGTGCCCGCACCCTCGCCGCGCTGCCCGCCGGCGCGCGGGTGGGCACGGGCTCGCCGCGGCGCGCCGCGCAGCTGCTCGCCGCCCGTCCCGACCTCGAGATCATCGACATCAGGGGCAATGTCGACTCCCGGCTGAAGCGCGTGCTCGGTGGCCCCGACGTACCCGACGAGCGCCGGCTCGACGCCGTGGTGCTCGCGCACGCCGGGCTCGACCGCCTCGGTCGCGCCGGCGTCGTCACCGAGGTGCTCGGGCCCGACGTCATGCTGCCGGCACCCGGGCAGGGCGCCCTCGCCGTCGAGTGCCGGGGCGACGACGAGGGAACCGCGGCGCTCCTCGCGGCGTTGGACGATCGGGGGAGCCGGGCTACCGTCACCGCTGAGCGTGCGCTGCTCGCGGCGTTGGAGGCCGGGTGCGCAGCCCCCGTGGGTGCGCTCGCGACCGTGATCGACGCCGGACGGCTGGAGCTGACGGCCGGCGCGTTTGCTCTCGACGGCACCGTTTCGGTAAGAAGGACCGCCACTGGTTCCTCAGGTGAGCCCGCACGACTCGGCCGCGAACTCGCGGCGGGGTTGCTCGCCGAGGGTGCCGCAGCTCTGATGGGAGAGCACGTCTAGTGAGCTCGGCTCGCACCCGCAAGAAGAAGACAAGAGGACAGATCTGGTTCCTCGGGGCAGGTCCCGGCGACCCGGAGCTCCTGACGCTCCGCGGTGTCGCCGCGCTGTCCGACGCCGAGGTCCTCGTCGTCGACGCCGACGTCGCGACCGACTCGCTGCGCGGCAGGTGCCGCGACGACGTCGAGGTGCACCGGGTCGACGGTGACGACCACGCCGGCAACGGCAAGCTCGTCGTCCGCGAGGCCAGGGCCGGCCGCCAGGTCGTCCGCCTGGTCGGCGGCGACCCCGTGCTGTTCGGGCCGTTCGCCAACGAGGCCGCGGCATGCGCCAAGGCCGGCCTCCCGTACGAGGTGCTCCCCGGCGTCAGCGCGGCGATTGCCGTCCCCGCCTACGCGGGCGTGCCGCTCACGACCGCGAAGCAGCGCGAGGTACGGGTCGTGTCGGCAGCGGACGAGACCGAGGTCTCCGCGCTCGGCGACTCCACCGCCACGGTGGTCGTCCTCGACGTCGAGGCGGCGGTCGCCGAGACCGCGGCGGCACTCGTCGAGGGCGGCAGGGACGAGTCCACGCCCGTCTCCGTCACCTGGGAGGGCACCACCACGAGGCAGCGCACCGTCGTGTCGACCCTCGGCGGCGTGGCCGCCGACACCAAGGACTCCGACACCGAGGCGCCTGCCGTGCTCGTCGTCGGCGACGTCGTGGCGCAGCGCGAGCGCCTGTCGTGGTTCGAGACCAAACCACTGTTCGGTTGGCGGGTGCTCATCCCGCGCACGAGGGAGCAGGCCGCACCGCTGACCGAGCGGCTGCGCCGCTACGGCGCGGTGCCCGAGGAGGTCCCCACGATCTCCGTCGAGCCGCCGCGCACCCCGCAGCAGATGGAGCGCGCCGTCAAGGGGCTCGTCAACGGCAGCTACGAGTGGCTGGTGTTCACCTCGGCCAACGCCGTCCGTGCCGTCCGCGAGAAGTTCACCGAGTACGGCCTCGACGCGCGTGCGTTCGCCGGAGTCAAGATCGCCGCCATCGGCGAGCAGACTGCCGAGTCGATCGAGGCGTTCGGCATCAGGCCCGACCTCGTCCCGACCGGCCAGCAGTCGAGCGAGGGCCTGCTGGAGGAGTTCCCGCCGTACGACTCGGTGTTCGACCCGATCAACAAGGTGCTGCTGCCACGCGCCGACATCGCCACCGAGACGCTCGTCGCCGGTCTCGAACGGCTCGGCTGGGAGGCCGAGGACGTCACCGCGTACCGCACCGTCCGCGCGGCGCCGCCGCCGGCCGAGACCCGTGAGGCGATCAAGTCGGGCGGGTTCGACGCGGTGCTGTTCACCTCGTCCTCGACCGTCCGCAACCTCGTCGGCATCGCGGGCAAGCCGCACGCCACCACGATCGTCGGCGTGATCGGTCCTGCGACGGCGGAGACCGCAGAGGAGTTCGGCCTGCGGGTCGACGTCACCGCGTCGTCGCCGTCCGCGCTGCAGCTGGCCGACGAGGTGGCGGAGTTCGCCGCGACCCGTCGCGACGAGATGCTCGAGGCCGGCCAGGCGTTCCGCCGCCCCAGCGAGATGCGCCGCGGAGCCCGCCGCCGCGCCAAGTAGTCGAGCACCCGCCGCCCGGCGGGTTCCGGTCATCGCGGCGCTGACGTTCACCTCACGAACATGGACTTCACCTCGCTCCTGCACGAGGTGAAGTCCACGTTGATCACGTCAACGTGATCAACAGGGAGGCAGGCAGCCCGCGGGAGGCCCGGCGTACCCTGGACGGGTGAGCACGCCCCGTTTTCCCGTCGCACGTCCACAGCGCCTCCGTCGGACGCCCGCACTCCGCCGGCTGGTCGCGGAGACCGCACTCGCGCCCGGCGACCTCGTGCTGCCGCTGTTCGTCAAGGAGGGCATCGCGGCGCCGGCGCCCGTCGCCTCGATGCCCGGCGTCGTCCAGCACACCAGGGAGTCGTTGCGCAAGGCGGCGTTCGACGCCGTCTCGGCCGGCGTCGGCGGGCTGATCCTGTTCGGCATCCCGGCGCACAAGGACGCCCGCGGCTCGGGGGCCGACGACCCCGCCGGGATCGTGCAGCTCGCCCTCGGTGACCTCGCCACGGAGGTCGGCGACGAGACGGTGCTCATGGCCGATCTCTGCCTCGACGAGTACACCGACCACGGCCACTGCGCGGTCCTGCGGGCCGACGGGAGCATCGACAACGACGCCACGCTCGAGCGCTACGCCGCGATCGCCGTGGCCCAGGCGCGCGCAGGTGCCCACGTCGTCGGACCGAGCGGCATGATGGACGGCCAGGTCGGCGCGATCCGCACCGCGCTCGACGAGGCGGGCTTCGCCGAGGTCGCGATCCTCGCCTACTCCGTGAAATACGCCTCCGCCTTCTACGGGCCGTTCCGCGAGGCGGCCGAGTGCGTGCCGAGGTTCGGCGACAGGTCCGCGTACCAGCAGGACCCGCCGAACGTCGACGAGGCGTTGCGCGAGGTGCGCATGGATCTCGCCGAGGGCGCCGACATGGTCATGGTGAAGCCGGCGCTCAGCTACCTCGACGTCGTCCGCGTCGTCGCCGACGAGGTCGACGTGCCCGTCGGCGCGTACCAGGTGTCGGGGGAGTACGCGATGATCGAGGCGGCCGCGGCGAACGGCTGGCTCGACCGCGACCGGGTGATCCTCGAGACGCTCACCGCGATGCGGCGTGCCGGTGCCGACATCGTGCTGTCGTACTGGGCGACCGAGGTCGCCCGCCGCCTCACCGCCGGCTGACCAGGGCTCAGCCGCCGACGGTGAAGTCCGCGGGCCGCAACGGCGCCGACGGGAACTCGGCCGCCTCGCCGGTCTCGGGCGGGCCGCACCACAGCTGGTCCACCACCTCGACCACGCCGCCGACCTGGCGGGTCAGGTGCACCGCGAGCGGGATCATCCCACTCGCGGGGACCTCGCCGGAGAGGGTCACCACGGCCTCGGCGACGTCGACCTGTGCCACCGCCGCCACCGACGGCAGGTGGGTCCCCAGGACCTCGCGCACGATCTCCGCCCTGATCTCGTCGTCGGGTCGGACGTACATCGCCAACAGGTCGCGCGCGCCGACGATACCGACGAGCTTGTCCTGCCGGTCGACGACGGGCAGGACTCCGACCCCGCGACCTGCCATCAGCCTGGCCGCGGCGGCGATCGAGGCGTCGGGCGGGATCGTCACCGCCGGGGACGTCATTCGCTCTCCCACGGTGGACGAGGTCGCCAGCGGCCGCCACAGTCGTTTCCGCCGCCGCAGGGGCGACGCGTTCGGGTCGTGCTGGAACAGGTCGGGGTAGGACACGACACCGACGACCCGGTCGTAGAGGTCGAGCACCGGTACGGCGGTGAGACGCAACGCGATCATCAGCTCCGCGAGATCGACCGCGCGCGTGTCCTGCAACGCGATGACGACATCTGCCGTCATGACGTCGCGGACCGGGCGGTGTGCGGACATCGTCATGTCCTGCCCGACCGCCGCGGCGTGAAACGCGGTCCGCACGGCCGGTGCTGGGCACCGTCGCGACGAGGCATGGGCGTCGCCTTCTCCCACCGAAGAAGGCCGCCGGATCCGAGGCGACCGACAACATGGCATCAGCAGTGACAGCTGATGACGAAAACCCTATGCGACCTCACCTGCAAACGACTGCTTCCTCTGTGCCTGGTACAGCACGTAGTCACATCTGCGGGGTGTAGTCGCACGACTCCGGCGTGCGGCTACAGGTCAGCCATGTCGGTGCCTCGGTTCCACGTGCTGATGTCCGCCGTCCCGTCGATGACCGCCGTGGCCAGCTCGCCGAGGCGGGTGTTCGTACGCCTGGCCCGCTGGCGGAGCACGGCGAAGCCGTCGGTCACGCTGATGCCCAGCCGCTCGGCCAGCACACCCTTGGCCTGCTCGATCAGGACCCGGCTGTTGAGTGCGGTCTGTAACTGCTCGGCGAGCACCTCGTGCCGGCGGACCGCGCGTTCGTGCAGGATTCCGATCGTTGCGATGTCTGCGAGTGCCTGGCCGAGCTCCAGGGCAGGCGCACCGAGAGCGCCCGGCGCCTCGCTGAACAGGTTGATCGCACCGATGGTCTCGCTGCGCAGGCGCATCGGCAGGGCGTGGACGGCCCGGTATCCCTCCTGCAGCGCGGCCGGCGCGAACTGCGGCCAGCGCCCTTCCTGCCCCGACAGGTCGGGGCATGAGACGGGTGCGCCCTGGCCGTAGCAGTCGAGGCACGGCCCCTCGGAGTTCTGGAGCTGGAAGAGCTCGAGCAGGCGCGCACGCTCGTGTGACGCCGCTACCGCGTTGAGCCGGCCGCCGAGGTCGACGAGCAGGAGTCCCGAGGCGTCGACGCCCAGGAGCTGGACGCTGCGGTGCGCCAGCATGTCGAGGAAATCGATGACGTCGAACTCGGCGACGAGCGTGTCGGCCAGTTCGACGAAGGTCTCGCGTACGAGCTGGTCAGCGGCGGGAGTCATGACCCTGCATCCTCACTAGTGTCCCGTCCAGGGGAGAACCGAAGCCGCCTGTCGACGACATCACCTGCCACGTCGGCTACCCGCCGGTCGTTCACGTAAGCGTAGGCCCGTAACCGGGCGAGCGCATCGATGGCACCGACGCCGAGCTGTACGGACATCATGCCGGTTGCCTGGTGCACCTCCGCCGATCGCTCGACGAACCCGCCGTCGACGAACGGGCGCCGGGCGGTGTCGACGCCGACGAGGTCGTCGAGCACCAGCGCGAGCGCCGCGTCGGCGTAGACGTACGCGTCGGTCAGCTCGTCGCGGGTGAGTGAACCGGCGCGGCGCCGGTAGAGACCGAGCACGCCGACCTTCACCGCTCCTGCCGCAAGGGGCATCGCGAACACCGCGCGCACGCCGTGGCCGACCGCGGCGGGAGCGAACGCCGGCCAGCGCCGGCCGTTGTCCTCGGTCGACAGGTCGGAGACGAGGACGGACTGGATCAGGCCGAGCGCTTCCACGCACGGGCCCTCGCCGATGGTGAACTGCAGCTCCTCGAGCTCGTCGCTCAGGGGGTCGCTGGAGTAGACGGGCTCGCGGTCGTGTCCAGGGCCGCGGCTGAGGGACAGTCCGGCGCCGGTCACGGGCAGCGCCTCCGCGCAGGCGATGCACGCATGTCGCAGCGAGACGGTCTTCCCCTCGCGCCGGGCGCATTCCGTGACCGCCGTCCAGACCCGGCCGGCGCGGCTGCGGGCCGGTACGACGTTGACCTGCGGAGGGTCTGCCGACACCCGGTCATTGTCGCCCATGCTGCCGGGACCGGACAGTCGGACGGCGGGCGACCGCAGGGAGTGCTCAGTGGTGGCCGCGGTGGGCGTGGACGACGGCGTGGCCGCGTCCGTGCCCGATCATCCATTTGTTGACCGGGGTCGTGACGACGAACGCGATCACGAGCGCCAGCGCCAGTGCGCCCCAGAACAGCGGGCTGGCCAGACCGGCCTCCATCGCACCCGGGACACCGACGATCACGAGGTTGTCGACGATCTCCATCACCGCGATCGACACGGTGTCGGCGGCCAGTGCGATGCGCAGGGCCTGGCGAACGGTCAGACCGGCGCGCATGACACCGCGCATCGTGAGGCCGTAGCCGAAGACGAAGGCCAGCGCGATCGCGAGCACCACTGTGGCCGCGTTCGGCAGGCCGGCGGTCGTGCCGATGACCATGCCGAGTACCTCGCCGATGGCGCAGCCGGTGAGGCAGTGCAGCGTGGCGGATGCGGCGGTCGACCAGGACGCGGTGCTCGTAGCCATGGCAACTCCTCTGCGTAGATACCCCACTAGGGTATCTACGCAGTTCTTGGCCCAACGTCAAGGGAGAGTACCCGGCCGCTATTTGCCGCGATGCTCTCCCTGAGACGGTTGTCCGCCGCGTTCTCCGTCACGAGGTCGGCGGACCGCGTTCCGGAGGTGACCGCGCGGGCGGGGACCGCGCCTGCGAACGTACGTCGACGATGTGCGCCGGGGAAGCCTCGCTCACCGCGACGACCACCGTGCCGTGCGCGGCCGAGTCGATGCCGGAGTAGTGGGTCGGCAGGCCGGTCACCGGGACGACCGCGGGGACCGGGACGGGCCGGGGCCGGTCGCCGTTCCATGGCGGCGCGGCGGTGCCGACGCCGCGCATGCACGGGTCACGGGTCAGCGCGATGAGCGTGGCGTGGAGTCGCGCGACGCTCGGCAGCGGTGCGACGACCGGCTCCGGCGTGGTCGTCGACTCCAGCGTCGAGCCCGGGACCAGGCCGCTGACGTTCGCCGGCTGCAGCTCGGGGTTGTCAGCGGTGGACGAGCCGTCGGTGCCGTCCTGGCCGCTGCCGTCCGAGCCGTTGCCGCCGGAGCCGCCGTCGTCACCGCCGCCGGTCTGGCCCGGCGTCGGCGTCGGCTTCGGGGTGTCGCTCGGCGTGGGTGACGTCGTCGGCGTCGGGTCGGTCGGCGTCGGGTCGGGTGACTGCGTGGTGCAGGGCGTCGGCGACGGCTCGGTGCCGCCGGTCGAGGTCGCGCACGGCGTGGGCTCGCAGGTGGTGGTCGTCGTGGGCGTCGGCGTGCTGGTCGGCGATCCCGTCGGCCGCGGGCTCGTGCACGGTGTCGGCGAGTCGCTCGGGTCTGGTGTCTCCGACGCGTCCCCATCGTCTGCCGCGAGCATCGCGGCCGAGAGCGCACGCCCCTGCGCCGTGCCCTCGGTCCCGTCGGTCTTGTCGTCGGCGCAGGTCGGCGAGGGCGACGGCGTGGGGGTCGGCGTGGCGCTGTCGCTCGGGCACGGGGTCGTGCTGGGGGTCGGCGTGGTCTTGGTCGCCGTCGGGCGCGGCGACGACGCCGTGACCGTGGGCGATGGCGACGTGGTCGAGTCGGTGGGCCGTGGCGTGTCGCCGTCCGAGTCGGTCGGGTCGGGCGAGTCCGGTGGGTCAGGTGAGTCGGACGGGGTCGACCCGGTCGGATCCGGTCGGCTCGAGGTCTCGCCCGGCGTGGGGTCCGGGACGTTCGAGGTCGGTGAGGAGCCGGGCGTGGTGGAACCGGTCGGCCCGCTGCCGCCCGGCGAGGTCGTGCCGACAGACCGCGGCTCCGGCAGGCTGCCGGCGAGTCCGCTGCGGTACGCCTCGGCCAGCGTCAGCACCTGCGCCACGTAGGTGAGCGAGTGGTTGTACCGGTAGACCGCCTGCTCCGGGTCGGCGACCAGGTCGGCGCCGCCGCTGCACAGGTAGCGCGCCGCCGCGAGTGCGGCGTCGAAGACGTTCTGCGGATCGGCCCGGCCGTCGCCGTCGCCGTCTGCGCCGAAGCCCTGCCAGGTGCCGGGGATGAACTGCATCGGACCGACGGCCCGGTCGAAGGTGCTGTCACCGTCGAGGCGGCCACCGTCGGTGTCGCGGATCTTCGTGAGCGTCGGCCCGAGGATGGCGGGGACGGCGACGCCGTCGGTCCCGAGGTTCGCGCCGCCGTGCCGGCCGTGGTCGGACTCGATCCGGCCGATCGCGGCGAGCAAGGCCCAGTCGATGCCGCATTGGGGGGTCGTGCGCGCCATCGTGTCGGCGGCGGACTGGTACGCCTGCATCGCGACCGTGGGGATGCCGTTGCCGGTGAGGCCGGTCGTGCCGACGCGTCCCCTGCCCGTCGGGTCGTCACCGACCGTGATCGGCTCCGCGCCCTCGTAGCCCTCGGATCCATCCGCCCCCGGCTCGGACTCGGGCGGCAACGCTCCGTACCCGGCCTGCGGTGGCGCGGCGAGCGGGGTGCGGGGGACCAGGACGTCGTCGGTGACGGTTCGCGCGGGAACGCCCAGGAGAACAGGCATGATCGCGGCGCAGCACACTGCTGCGACTGCCATCGCGCGCGTTCCACCGGTCACGTGTGCCCCCGATCGCAAGGGGACCGAACACCCAGCTTCCCTCACCTCGGCGGGCGACGGAACCCGCTTCACGAAAGGTTCAGCGGAACGTCGTAGTGCGTAGCGAGGCGGCCTCCAGAGTGAGCATCGCAGCGACCCACCCCCATGCGTGCCATGTGACCACGTAGCGAGGAGCGGAGCGGAGGAGGGCGACGGGAGGCACGACCGCGACGGGCGTTGCGACAGGATGGGGGCATGGTCTCGCCTCCTATCGACCCGACCCTCGAGCCGCGCCTGTCCACCGACAACTCCGCCGCGCTGATGGACCGCGCCCGCAGGAGCATTCCCGGTGGCGTGAACTCGCCCGTCCGGGCGTTCCGCGCCGTGGGCGGCACGCCGCTGTTCATGGAGTCGGGTGAGGGTGCCTGGATCCTCGACGCCGACACCAACGAGTACGTCGACCTCGTGTGCTCGTGGGGCCCGCTGCTGCTCGGTCACGCGTACCCGCCGGTGGTCAAGGCGGTGCGCAGAGCGGTCAGCCGCGGCACGTCGTTCGGCACGCCGACCGAGGGGGAGGTGGCGTTGGCCGAGGAGATCCTGGCGCGTGCCCCGCAGGTCGAACGCGTCCGCCTCGTCAACTCCGGCACCGAGGCGACGATGTCGGCCATCAGGCTCGCCCGTGGGTTCACGAGCCGGCCCAGGGTCGTGAAGTTCGCCGGCTGCTACCACGGTCACGTCGACTCGCTCCTCGCCGCGGCGGGCTCCGGCGTCGCGACGCTCGCCCTGCCCGACTCGCCCGGCGTCACGCCGGCGCAGGCGGCCGACACGATCGTGCTGCCGTACAACGACCTCGAGGCCGTGGAGCGCATGTTCGCCGAACGCGGCGAGGAGATCGCCTGCGTCATCACCGAGGCGGCCGCGGGCAACATGGGCGTGATCGCCCCGCGCGACGGCTTCAACGAGGGGCTGCGCCGGATCTGCGACGAGTACGGCGCGCTGCTCGTCATGGACGAGGTCATGACGGGCTTTCGCGTCACGAGGTCGGGCTGGTATGGCGTCGACGGCGTCGCGGGCGACCTCGTGACGTTCGGCAAGGTGATGGGCGGCGGGTTCCCCGCGGCGGCGTTCGGCGGCCGGGCCGACGTCATGGCGATGCTCGCACCCGAGGGTCCGGTGTACCAGGCGGGCACGCTGTCGGGTAACCCGATCGCGGCCGCCGCCGGTCTCGCGACCCTGCGGGCATGCACCGACGAGGTCTACGCACGCGTCGACGCGACGTCGGCGCGGCTGCGTCAGCTCGTCCACGAGGCGCTCGACGAGGAGGGCGTCGCCCACCGGATCAGCGCCGCGGGCAACATGTTCAGCGTCTTCTTCACCGACGAGGACGTCACCGACTTCGCCGCGGCGAAACGGCAGCAGGCGTACCGGTACTCCGCGTTCTTCCACGAGATGCTCCGTCTCGGGGTCTACCTGCCGCCGAGCGCGTTCGAGGCGTGGTTCGTCTCGGCCGCGCACGACGAGGAAGCGATCGACAGGATCGCCGCGGCGCTGCCGTACGCTGCGCGCGACGCTCTCATCGCGGAGCCGGAAGGGGCGCAGTGACTCCGTTTCCCGGCGGCCTCCGCCGCTCCGCTCCTCGCTCTGTGGTCACGTGGCGCGCAGGAGACGGGGCCGCTGCGATACTCACTTTGGAGGCCGCCTCTTGACAGCCGCCGGCACGCGCACGGTCGTCCACCTGGTCAGGCACGGCGAGGTGCACAACCCCGCCGGCGTGCTGTACGGCCGGCTCCCCGAGTTCCATCTCTCCGAGGCGGGACGTTCGATGGCCGAGCGCGTGGCCACGTGGTTCGCCGGACGCGCCGTGGGTGCCCTCTACTCCTCACCGCTCGTCCGCGCACGCGAGACGGCGGCTCCGCTCGCCGACGCGACCGGCATGGACGTCGAGATCGACCTGCGGCTCATCGAGCCGTGGAACCACTTCGAGGGCCTGACGTTCGGCGTCGGCGACGGCTCGCTGCGGCACCCGCGGCACTGGCCGTACCTGCTCAATCCGCTCCGTCCCTCGTGGGGCGAGCCCTACCGCGAGGTCGTCGCACGGATGCGCGCGGCCATCGCGCGGGTGCGCACCGAAGCGCGGGGCGGCGAAGCGGTGTGCGTGAGCCACCAGCTGCCGATCGAGGTGACGCGGCGCGCACTGCAGGGCGACCGGCTGTGGCACCGGCCCGACCGGCGGCAGTGCGGGCTCGCGAGCGTCACGTCGTTGACCTACTTCGACGACCAGCTGGTCTCGATCGACTACGCCGAACCGGCGACCGACCTGCTCGTCGGACGCCCGGACCAGTTCGGCGCCTGACCACCCCCACCGGGGTCCCCGGCAGCGGTGGCACCGAGAATGGCCGTATGTCCGTCCGCACCGGTCTCGTCGTCGCGCTCTGCGGCGCCGTGTTCGCCGTCGGCGGGTGCACGACGGCCGGTGGTGTCACGGGATCGACCGGCTCCGGCGGCGACAACCAGCGGTACATCTCCGGTGACGGTGAGGTACAGGCGGTGCCCGTCGGCGAACGGAAGCCGGCTCCGGTCCTGACCGGCGAGTCGTTGTCCGGCAAGCGGATCAGCACAGCGTCGTACCGCGGTGACGTCGTCGTCGTGAACTTCTGGGCGTCGTGGTGCGCGCCGTGCCGCTCCGAGGCGCCGGCGCTGCAGGGCGTCCAGGACGCCACCCGCAAGGACGGCGTGCGCGTCGTCGGCGTGAACTTCAAGGACAACCGCGCCAACGCGAGCGTCTTCGTGCGGGAGTTCGACCTGACCTACCCGAGCATCTACGACCAGCCGGGGGAGACGGCACTCGCGTTCCGCGGCGAGCTGCCGCCCGCGGCGGTGCCGAGCACGATCGTCGTCGACCGCGAGGGCAGGGTGGCGGCGCGCATCATCGGCGAGACCACGTACACGAAGCTGTTGCGGGTCGTCCGGCAGGTGGCCGGTGGTTGACTTCCTGGTCCAGGCGGTGACCGGCGGGTCGCTGCTGCTCGCCTTGCCGGTGGCGATGTTCGCCGGCCTCGTCTCGTTCCTCTCGCCGTGCGTGCTGCCGCTCGCGCCGGGCTACGTGTCGTACGTCACCGGCCTGTCCGGCGCCGACCTCGCGGCAGGCGGTCACCGGGGCAGGACCCTCGCCGGCTCGGCGCTGTTCGTCGCCGGCTTCAGCGCGGTGGTCGTCAGCGCCGGGGCGCTCTTCGGCGGTGTCGGCTACCTCCTCCAGGAGTACGCCGACCCGATCACTCGCGTGCTCGGCGTCGTCACGTTCGCGCTCGGCCTCGCGTTCATCGGCATGGTGCCGTGGCTGCAGCGCGACACCCGTCCCGTGCACAGGTGGCCGGCGCACCTGGGCATGGTCGGGGCGCCGCTGCTCGGCGTGCTGTTCGGCATCGGCTGGACGCCGTGCCTCAGCCCGACGCTCGGAGCGGTGCAGACGCTGGCGTTCAGCGAGGGCAGCGCGCTTCGCGGTGCGGTGCTCGGCGTCGCCTACTGCGTCGGTCTCGGCCTCCCGTTCCTGTTGGCGGGGGTGGCGTTCCGCCATGCGCTCGGGGCGTTCGGTCGGCTGCGGCGACTCGGGCCGCTGGTCACCCGCGTCGGCGGCGCCATGCTCATGGTGCTCGGCGTGCTGCTGGTGACGGGTGTGTGGACACAGATGGTCATGGCGATGCGTGGCTGGGTGTCGGGCTTCCAAACGATTGTGTAGAGGCAGACGATTGTGTAGGGGCAGAAGTGGGAGCGGATGACGCGTAGCGAGGCGGTCGAGTCCGAGCAGGCGGTCGACGACGCCGTCGTCGAGCCCGGGGACGAGCTCGGCACCAAGCCGGTCGAGCCCGCGGCGCTGCGACCGCGTGGCATCGGCGTCCGCGGCTCGCTGCGCTGGGGCTGGCGTCAGCTCACGTCGATGCGCACCGCCCTGGTGCTGCTCTTCCTGCTCGCCCTCGCCGCGATCCCCGGATCGCTGCTGCCCCAGCGGGCGGTGAACGAGGGCGGTGTCGCGCAGTACTTCGTGGAGCACCCGAAGCTCGCGCCCGTCCTCGACGCCATGTCCGGCTTCGACGTCTTCGCCGCACCCTGGTTCGCGGCGATCTACCTGCTGCTGTTCGTCTCGCTGGTCGGCTGCATCATCCCGCGTACGAAGGCGCACCTCGCGCAGATGCGCGCGCGACCGCCGGCCGCACCTCGCAACCTCGGCCGGCTGCCGCACAGCGACGGCTTCGAGGTCGACGCGACGCCAGGTGAGGCGATGCGCGCCGCGGAGGAGCTGCTGCGGTCCAAGCGCTTCCGGGTCGACGCGTCGGACGGCGACCGCCCCTCGGTCGCGGCAGAGAAGGGGTTCCTGCGCGAGACCGGCAACCTCACGTTCCACGTCGCGCTGCTCGTGCTGCTCGTGGCCGTGGCGCTCGGCTCGCTGTTCGGCTACCGCGGCAACGTCCTCGTGACCGAGGGCGACGGGTTCGCCAACACGGTGATCTCCTACGACTCGCTGCAGCGCGGCCGGCTGTTCGCCGACGACCGGATGGCGCCGTTCACCGTGACGCTCGAGGACTTCAAGGCGACCTATGTCGCCCGCGGCGAGGAACGTGGGACGCCGGAGACGTTCGACGCCCGGCTCAGGTACCGCGAGGAGCCCGGCGGGCCGAGCCGGCCGTACGACCTGCGGGTCAACGCGCCGCTCGAGGTCGGCGGGAGCAAGGTCTACCTGCTCGGCCACGGCTACTCGCCACAGCTCACCATCCGCGACGCGAAGGGCGAGGTGACCTACGCCGGCGCCGTGCCGTTCGTCCCGCAGGACACCCGCACCTACGCGTCGCAGGGCGTGGTCAAGGTGCCGGCGACCGACCCCCAGCAGGGCTACCAGATGTACTTCCTGCCCACCTTCGCGATGAGCAAGTCGCGGGGCCCGACGTCCGCGTTCCCCGCGCCGCTCGATCCCGTGCTGCTGCTCGTCGCGTACGAGGGCGACCTCGGCCTCGACCGGGGCACCTCCCAGTCGGTCTTCGCGCTCGACACGAGCAAGATGACGCAGGTACGCCTGCCGCAGGGCAAGCAGCTGCTGCGTCCCGGCGACAAGGTGGAGCTGCCCCGCGGGCGCGGCAGCGTCGAGTTCTCCGGGCTGCGCGAGTACGCCGCCCTGCAGGTCAACCACGATCCCGGTCAGCTGCTGGCGCTGGTCAGCGCGGCGGTCGCGATCGGCTCCCTGTTGCTGTCGCTGTTCGTGCGGCGCCGGCGGGTGTGGGCACGCGCGAGCGACGACGGCGCGGGGCGTACCGTGGTCGAGCTGGGCGGCCTGACCCGAAGTGACGGCGTCGGCGGGTTCGCCACCGAGTTCAGGGATCTGGTCGAGGCGTTGCGAGCGGAGCTGCCCGCGCGCGACAAGCGGACCGACGAGGGAGCCGACACATGACTGAGTACTCCGCCGGCCTCCGCCGCTCCGCTCCTCGCTCACTGACGCGTGGCGTCGAGGGTGCGGGTTCCGTTCTCGCTGCGATGCTCACTCTGGAGGCCGGCTCATGACGATGACGGGTTACGCCAACCTGTCCAACCTGCTGATGAACGTCGCGATCGTGGGCTACTCCATCGCGATGCTCGTCTACGCGATGGAGATGCTCACCGCACGCGTCGTCGTCGCGAAGCGCGCCCCGGAGCGGAAGCCGGCGCTCGTGGGCGCCGGCGCGGCGGGCGCCGACGACAGCGACGAGCCGGACACCGCGCCCGCCACCACGGGCGAGGGTCCGGGGGCGCGCTCGCTGTTCCTCGGCCGCGCGGCGGTGGTGGTCACGGTCGTGGCGTGGGCGGCGCACCTCGCGCAGATCGTCACCCGCGGGGTCGCGGCCGACCGTTGGCCGTGGGGCAACATGTACGAGTTCACCTCGACGATCTGCTTCGCGGCGGTCACCGCGTTCCTGCTGATCCTGCTCAAGCAGAACATCCGCTTCCTCGGCCTCTACCTCCTCGTGCCCGTCGTGCTCGGCCTCGGCCTCAACGGCGCCCTGCTCTACAAGTCCGCCGGACCGCTCGTGCCGGCGCTCGACTCGTACTGGATCGCGATCCACGTGACGGCGGCGACCGTGGCGATCGGTCTGTTCGCCGTCGCGACGGTCGCCTCCGTGCTCTACCTGCTCGCCGAGCGGCACCGGGGCAGGCTCGCCCGCGGCCTGCCGACAGAGTCGGCAGGCCTGATCCGCCGGCTGCCGGCGCCTGAGGTGCTCGACAAGCTGGCGTACCGCGTGGTCGCCGTGTCGTTCCCGTTGTGGACGTTCGGCATCGTCGGCGGTGCGATCTGGGCGGAAGCCGCCTGGGGTCGCTACTGGGGCTGGGACCCCAAGGAGACCTGGAGCTTCATCATCTGGGTGATCTATGCCGGATACCTGCACGCGCGGGTGACGGCGGGGTGGCGCGGTCGCCGCGCGGCGATCATCGCGATCGTCGCGTTCGCGGCGATCTGCGTGAACTACTTCGTGGTGAACATCTGGATCGTCGGCCTGCACTCGTACGCCTGAGAAGTTCCTCGGCGCAGGAACGACGAGCCTCCGAGCGGAGGCGCTCCCCCTTCGACGGATCCCTCGTCGAGTCGGGTCTGTCAGCTCGCTACGCGCGCCGAGACCTGGTGCACGTCGGCGTTGCCGTCGAGCAGGGCGCGCACGTACTTCTCGGAGAAGCGGCGGTGACCGCCTGGCGTGCGGATGCTCTCCAACCGACCGGACAGCGCCCATCGGGTGACGGTGCGCGGATCGACGCGGAACAGGTCCGCGACCTCCGTGGCGGTGAGCAACCGGTGTTCTTCTGGGTTCACTTCGCGTCCCTTCCCATCCCCCCGGAC
Source organism: Streptosporangiales bacterium (assembly GCA_009379955.1). Taxonomy (NCBI): domain Bacteria; kingdom Bacillati; phylum Actinomycetota; class Actinomycetes; order Streptosporangiales; species Streptosporangiales bacterium. The sequence goes on from WHST01000018.1 coordinate 58,965, forward strand.
ACGGCACCTCAATACTGCGTGAATGATGCCAGTCTGCTGCACACGACGATCGAAGACATAGCAGTCAGCCAATTGCAGTCACGACTATGACGCTGCGTGCGGGGCGCTCCGCAAGATGCGCACGTACCGTGATGTCGCGAGACGGTCAGTGCGTCCGTACCTGTCCGTCACGCGGTCGGTAGCCTGCGTCGACGGGTCGTGGAATCGAAGGTCGAGGTGAGGGATGGCTGAGGCTCTCGACGCGACGGACGTGCGCCTCGTCGAGGCGTTGCGTGCCGACGGTCGTGCGTCGTACGCCCAGCTGGGTCGGCTCGTGGGCCTGTCCGGGCCGGGCGTGCAGGACCGGCTGCGGCGGCTGGAGGAGCGCGGCGTGCTCACCGGCTACGGCGCCTTCGTCGACCCCGTCGCCGTGGGACTCGGCGTCAGCGCCCTCGTCGGCATCCACCTGTCCGACTCCGCCGACCAGGCGGTCGTCGACCGGTGCCTCGAGGCCGTCGCGGAGATCGAGCACTGCTGGTTCGTCGCGGGCGACGAGTCGTTCGTGGTCGTGGTCCGCTGCGCCGACGTCGACGCGCTGGAGAAGACGATCTGGCTCATCCGCGGCATCGAGGGCGTCTCGCGCACGATGACCAACGTCGTGCTGTCCACCCGCTGGGAGAACCGCCCCGTCCCCCTCGCCCCTCCGGAGGACGACGACTGACCTCGGCCCGGCGCGTGGCTAGGGTGACCGTGTGTCCGATCTCGTTTCGCTCGACGACGTCCGTGCCGCCGCCGAACGCATCCGCGGCGCCGTCGTCCGCACCCCGCTCGTCCGCGCCTCGGGTGACCCGCGCGCGCTCGCGCTGAAGCCGGAGTCGCTCCAGCCGACGGGGGCGTTCAAGGCGCGCGGCGCCGTCAACGCCCTCGCCTCGATCCCGGCGGAGCGCCGCGGGGCCGGCGTGGTGACCCACTCCAGTGGCAACCATGGGCGGGCGCTCGCGTGGGCGGCGCAGGCGTTCGGCGTCCCCGCCGTGGTGGTCTGTCCCGAGGACGCTCCCGCGGTCAAGGTCGAGGGCATGCGCGCGGTCGGCGCCGAGGTCGTGCTCGTGGCCCCCGCCGACCGGCACGTGACCGCCGATCGGCTCGCGGCCGAGCGTGGCGCGACCCTCGTCCCTCCGTACGACGACATCCGGGTGATCGCCGGCCAGGGCACGATCGGCCTCGAGATCGCCGAGGACCTGCCCGACGTGGCGACCGTCCTGGTGCCCATCGGCGGCGGCGGGCTGATCTCGGGCGTCTCCCTGGCACTCGCCGAGCTGTGTCCGGGCGCGCGGGTGATCGGCGTCGAGCCCGAGCTCGCCGCCGACGCCGCGGAGAGCGTCGCGACCGGTCGGCGGGTGACCTGGGACGCCGACGCGGTGCGGCGTACCGTCGCCGACGGCGTCCGCCTGCCGGTCGTCGGCGAGCTCACCTGGGAGCACATCCGCAGGTACGTCCACGAGGTCGTCACCGTCTCCGAGGACGAGATCACGTCGGCGATGCGCGAGCTCGCGCTGACCTACCGCGTCGTCGCCGAGCCGAGCGGCGCCGTCGCGCCCGCCGCGGCTCTCTTCCATGCCGCGGAGCTGCCGCCAGGCCCCGTCGTCGCCGTCGTCAGCGGCGGCAACGTCGACCCCGCACTGCTCGCGCGGGTCCTCCGTCCCGAGGTGTGAGACGTCCGGGCCAACGGCTACCTACCTAACGTGACCCGGCGGCTGCCGAACCGTAACCAAACCCGGCTTAGCTTGCAGGAGTCGGCACGGGGCGCTCGGGGCAGGTAAGGGAGTGCTTGGTGATACGAATCCGGACCTGGTGGCAGGCCATGCTGCTCGGGCTCATGCTGGGGGCGGTCCTGGGCGCGCTGTACGGCCTGATGCTGTCGTTCCTGCCCGCGATGTCGGGGATGGCGTGGTACGGCTCGCCCACGTTGGGGGAGTCGATGCTCACCGGCGCGGCGATCGGGCTCTGTTACGGCGGCGCCGCGGGTCTCGCCGGCGCCATCACCCTCGCGGTCGACGCTCGCCTGGCCCGTGACGCGAAGGCACGCACGAGGTTCGCCGTCCGCGCCGCCGCCGCCGTGGCCGCCGCGATCGGCGTCGTGGTGGCGTTCCTGCTGATCGCGATCGTGGCGGAGCTGGCGCGGCGGGCCCTGGACATGTCTGACCTCAGCCTGCTGGTCCTCGTCGGCGTGCCGGCCCTGCTGGCGGCACTCGTCGCCGCGGTCGTCGCGCAGTTCGTGTTCTCGCCGGTCACCCAGGGGGCCTGACCGGCGCACGGCACGGCCGCCCGCGTACGCTCGTGCCGATGCGCCCGTTCCTGCAGTACACCGTCGCCCGGCTGGCCCTCTTCCTGGTCTGCTGGGGCATCGCGTGGCTCGTCGGCGCCAAGGGCGTGCTGGGCGTTCTGATCGGACTCGTCGTGAGCGGGCTGCTCGGCTACATCGTGCTCGACAAGCTGCGTGGTCGGCTCTCGGCCGCCGTGTCGTCCCGCGCCGGGCGGATGCGGGCGAAGAAGGACGAGGGCCGGGAGAAGCCCGTCGCCTCCGACTAGAAGTACCAGGGGTACGGCGACCAGTCGGGGTCGCGCTTCTCGAGGAACGCGTCACGTCCCTCCGCCGCCTCGTCGGTCATGTACGCCAACCGCGTCGCCTCGCCGGCGAACAGCTGCTGACCGACGAACCCGTCGTCCGCCGCGTTGAACGCGTACTTCAGCATGCGCTGCGCGGTCGGGCTCTTGGCGTTGACCTCCGCGGCCCACTCCAGCGCGGTGCGCTCCAGCTCGGCGTGGGGGACCGCGGCGTTGGTCGCGCCCATCGCGTACGCCTCGTCGGCGTCGTACGCGCGACCGAGGAAGAAGATCTCGCGGGCACGCTTCTGGCCGACCTGCCGGGCGAGGTACGCGGAGCCGAAGCCGCCGTCGAAGCTCGCGACGTCGGAGTCGGTCTGCTTGAAGCGACCGTGCTCGCGGCTCGCCAGGGTGAGGTCGCACACGACGTGCAGGCTGTGCCCGCCGCCCGCGGCCCAGCCGGGAACGACGCAGATCACGACCTTCGGCATGAACCTGATCAGCCGCTGCACCTCGAGGATGTGCAGCCGGCCGGCCCGTGCGCGGTCGACCGTCGCGGCCGTCTCGCCCTCCGCGTAGCGGTACCCGTCGCGACCGCGGATGCGCTGGTCACCGCCGGAGCAGAACGCCCAGCCGCCGTCGCGCGGCGACGGGCCGTTGCCGGTGAGCAGCACACAGCCGACGTCGGGCGTCATCCGCGCGTGGTCGAGCGCGCGGTAGAGCTCGTCGACCGTGCCGGGGCGGAACGCGTTGCGCACCTCGGGGCGGTCGAACGCGATGCGGACCGTGCCCTGGTCGACCGCGCGGTGGTAGGTGATGTCGGTGAGGTCGTCGAACCCCTGGACCTCGCGCCAGGCGCTCTCGTCGAACAGCTCGGACACCCGGTCGGACTCGCGCGGTTCGGATCGCATCAGGACAGTGTCGTGGATGCAACCCCGGCTTCCCAACCGAGGACCATGTGTGGGACGCTGCCCCCATGATCAGCCGTGTGTTCATCTGGTGGGATCGCACCATCGGACTCCAGCTGGTCGCCTCCGCTACCTAAGCACAGCAGCGGCACCAGCACGTCGACGGATAGTGTGATCGTCGACCCACGTGAGGCCCCTCGTGAGGGTCCTGTGGCAGCACGTGCCGCGTCCCGTACATCACGCCGAAACACCTCGTACTCGAACGGAGCGACTCATGGCCCTGTCTATTCCGACTAAGACAGTCGACTTAACTGATAATGTTGACATGGACGCTGTCCCGGGCATCCACCCCGCACTCGACACGCCGCACCTGCGTGCCCTGGTCCACCCGGAGCGCCTGCTGTGGAGCGCCGCGGAGCTGCGTACGCTCACCACGACCGTCGCGACGCTCTTCCGCTCCGAGCTCACGGAGATCACCAGGTTCGCATCGGACTACCGCTGGTGGTCGCGGTTGGCGCTGAACGACGGTGTCGAGCTGTGGCTGCTCACCTGGCTGCCGGGTCAGGGGACGGAACCGCACGACCACGGCGGCGCATCTGGCTCGTTCACCGTCGTCCGCGGCGACCTGCACGAGGAGTACCGCTACCCGCGCAGAGCCATCCGTGCGGCGACGCGCCGGACGGGCACCGCCATCGGCTTCGGTGCCGGCCGGGCGCACGAGGTGCGCAACCGTGGCACGGTCGAGGCGGCGAGTGTCCACGCGTACTCGCCGCCGCTCGTGCCGACGCGCGAGTACGCGAGCCTCGCCGACATCCCCGACGAGATCCCGCCGCTGCCGGCCGGGTCCGTGCGTATCCGCGACCGCGAGCGCGGGTGAAGGGGACGGTGACGGGCGTCGACGCGATGCTGGCCGAGGCGCGGGCCCACCTCGACAGGGTCGGCCCGCGCGAGGCCGACGAACTGCAGCGCGCGGGCGCGCTCCTCGTCGACATCAGGCCGCTGGCCGACCGGGTCGCCGAGGGCGAGATCCCGGGCTCCGTCCCGGTGGAGCGCATCGTGCTGGAGTGGCGGCTCGATCCCGCGGGTGCCGACCGCATCGACGGGGTCCATGCCGGCGCCACGGTCGTCGTGCTCTGCAACGAGGGGTACGCGTCCAGTCTCGCGGTGCGCGACCTGCGCCGGCTGGGGCTGGTGCGCGCCACCGACCTCGTCGGCGGATTCCGTGCCTGGCGCGCCGCCGGCCTCCCCGTGAGAGCGGGCGGGACACCTCCCGTGCCGTAGGCGGATAACGACCGGGACGGGCGCCCCACCGTGTGCACGGCGATCGATACGGTCCTGCCATGGCGACGACGGAGGCACCGCCGCGTACCGGACGACGGCTACCGGTGTGGCGGATGGTGGCCGAGCCGATCGTCGGGGCGATCGCCTTCCTCGTCGTGCTGGTGGTGACGCTGCCGGCCCTCGCCGGGCTCTCGGACGCCCCCGGCTTCGCCCACCTGACGTCGTTCCGCCTGATCTGCGGTCTCGGCTGGTTCGTGGTCGCGCTGATGCTCGCGCCGTTCGTGCGCCGCCGCTACCCACTGGTGATCTGGCTGCTGGTCGTGGCGGTGCTTGCCGGTGCGGTGAACTCGCTGTTCGTCGTGGCGCGCGGCACGGGTGACGAGCTGACCGGCAAGCCGCGCAGGGCGGCGAGCCTGCTGACGCTGAACACCCTCGGCGGCGCCGCGTCCGTGCCCGAGCTGACGAACCTGATCGTGCGTACCCGCGCCGACGCCGTGGCGCTTCCCGAGACTTCGGTGGAGGTCGCCCGCGAGATCGCGGATCGGGCGCGGGCCAGGGGACACGACCTCCAGGTGTTCGGAGGTCAGCAGAGCCCGTACTCCTTCGGGCAGACGTCGCTGCTCGTCTCGTACACCTGGGGCGGGTACCAGGCGAAGGACACGCCCGACACCGGGCTCGGGGCGATCGTCGTCGAGCCGCGCCGGGGTCGCGGTCCCGTGATCGCCGCCGTCCACTCGCCGCCGCCGATGCCCGTCCGCGTCGAGCGCAGGATGTGGCCGTGGCTCCTCGGTGCCGACGCGGCGGCCAGGTTGTGCCGCACCGGCCAGGCCGATGTCGTGCTGGGTGACGTGAACATGACCCCCGACCACCCGTCACTCGGCAAGCTCGGCCGGTGCCGTGATGCGGCGGGCGAGGTCGGCGCGGGGGCGATGGGCACCTGGCCGGCGCGCTTCCCCGCCGCGTTCGGCGCGCCCATCGACCACGTCTTCCTCGACTCCGTGCGGTGGAGGGCGATGCGCGCCTCGACCGTACGTGTCAGCGGCACCGACCACCGGGCGGTCGTCGTGTACGCGGCTCGCAACGAGAAGCCCTACGACTCCTGAGGGTCTACAGCACCCGCCTGACGCCGGGGATCAGGCGCACCAGGTACGCGACCGCGAAGCAGGCGGCGACCGCGAACGGTGCCTCGAGGAAGAACGTGAGCACCGGTGTGATGTCGAGTCCGCGGACGGCGACCGCGAGGCCCACGATCACCGGTGCGTGCAGCACGTACACGGCGAACGCGTGGTCGGAGGCGAACCTGCGGATGCGCCCCTGGGTGTTGAAGCGCCTGCGGAACAGGGTGAGCAGGAAGAGGCAGATCCCCACAGCGAACGTCGAGTCCCACAGCGCGTACGCGAACGCGTGCACGTTGGGGCCGCCGACCATCCCATCGCTGCCGACCAGTGCGACGGGGAGCGCCACGACGGTCGCGCCGAGCGCGGCCACCAGACCCATCTTCCCCATGCGATCGGTGACGGCGAGGAACCAGCCGCGCCGGTACGCGACGAGGCCGACGACGAAGAGGCCGACGTACTGCGGCAGATAGGCGGGCGTGGGCCAGCCGACGATCGGCAGGCCGAAGCCGAGCGGGAAGGCGAGCCGGACGAGCCAGGTGGCGACGGCGAGGCCGAGGGTAACGCGCCCACCGCCCAGTAGCGTGGCGGGCTCCCCGCCTCGGCACCGCGGGTCGGTCTGGCGACGATCGCGCGCCAGACCGCGTAGCCCAGCGCCAGGAGGAGCAGCAGTTCGGCGAACCACAGCGGTCCCGGGTCGAGGCGCTGCAGCAGCGACAGCACGGCCGGGGTCGACTCGTCGGTCGTGGGCGGGGTGAAGTTGGGCGGCAGGGTCGAATAACGGCTGAGGAGCGTGCCGATGAGCGGCGCGATGCCCAGCGTGAAGACGACGACCGGGATGCCGAGCCTGACCAGCCGGTCCTTCACGAACCGGCCGACGCCCTTGCGGTCGATCGAACCCGGCGTGAAGTAGCCGGAGATCAGGAAGAAGAAGCCCATGAAGTAGGCCTGGTTGGCCAGCACGAACACCAGGCCGAGTCCCGTGGCGAGCGGGGACTCGCGGTACTCGACGTAGTACCACGCTGCGACCACCGCGTAGGTGATCGCGAGGTGGTGCAGGACGACGAGGATCGTGAGGAACGTGCGCAGGTTGTCCACGAAGAACAGTCGCCTGCCGGCGGACGGGGCGGCGGGCGCGGCGGTCGGCGTGGTCGTCGTGGCAGCGGTTGTCGCGGCCGTCGGAGCGTGGTCGGCGGTCACCTCGTGGTCCTTTCGGTGGGTCGCAGGTCGCATGGTCCCCCGGCCCACGATCCGCCGGCGGGTGGCCGCCCGGCTCGTCATCTGGCCGCTTGGTCAGAAGATAGCACGCATGGCCGGGTGTCAGGATGACCGCGGCAGGAGCGCGACGAGCGCGCGGCGGTCCGGCTTGCCCGAGGTGAGCAGCGGCAGCTCGTCGACCACGACGAGTGAGCGGGGCGCCCAGCTGCGCGGCCGCGTCCGGCCGAGATGGTCGCGCAGCGCGTCGAGGGACGGGCGGGAGTTGCCGGGTACCACGAACGCCACGACCCGCTCGCCCCATTCGTCGTCGGGTACCGCGAGGCAGGTCACGGCCGTGACGGCCGGGTGGGAGCCGAGGGCACGTTCGACGGCGGCCAGCGGGACGTTGACGCCGCCGGACACGGCCACGTCGTCGGCGCGGCCGAGGACCTCGAGCCTGCCGTCGCCGTGGAGGCGTCCGACGTCGGGTGTCACGTGCCAGCGCTGCCCGTCCCCGGTCTCGTACGCCGCCGCGGTGAGGTCCGGGCGCAGTCGGTAGCCGGCCGCGAGCACCGGACCCGCGATCCGTACGCGGTCGTCGGGGCGGACGTCGACGGTCACGCCCGTGAGCGGCAGGCCGTCGTACACGCAGCCGCCGCACGTCTCGCTCATCCCGTACGTCGTGACGACGTGGACGCCCGCCTCGCTCGCACTCCGCAGCAGTCGGTCGGACGCGGCGGCGCCGCCGACGAGCACGACCGCGTACGAGCGCAGCGCGTCGGTGCCCGCCGGGTCGTCGAGCAGCCTGGTCAGCTGGGTGGGAACGAGCGCGGTGTACCTGCGGGCGTCCGTGCCCAACCGCTCCGTTGCCGCGGCGAATCCCGCCGCGGTGAAGCCGGTGGTGAGGTCGAGCGCGACCGGGGCGGTGCCGCCGTACAGCGAGCGCACCACGACCTGCAGGCCCGCGATGTACTGCGCGGGCAGGGCGAGCAGCCACCGGCCGGGGCCGCCGAGTCGATCGAGCGTCGCGGAGGCGGACGCGCGCAGCGCCGCGGCCGGCAGCAGCACGGTCTTCGGCTCGCCGGTCGACCCTGACGTGGTGACCACGGCGGCGACGCCGTCGACCTCGAGCGGCTCGTCGGGTCGTACGGCCGCGAGGAGGCGGTTGTTGTGGTCGGCCGGGCTGGCTGGTAACAGGGCGAGGGGTGGGCCGGTGGCGTCTAGGGCCGCCTGTAGGGCGGGGAGGAGGGCGTCCGTCGCCTGCTGGCCGCTGGTGCAGGGGTGGGGGTGGAGGAACTGGTGGGTCACGCTCTACAGTCTGGTCGCTGCTCTTGTCTCGTGGGCCGCTGCCTCTCGTGGGCCGCTGCCTCACCCCTCTTTTGAGTGTTGGGGTCGGGCGGTGGGTGTCAAGAATCCGCGTCTCGTTCTTGGGTGGGTGCGGTGGTCTGGCGGAGTCTTGACACCCACCGCCCGACCCGAAGAGCGCGCGTCTACGGGGTGAGGCAGCTCTGTGGCTGCCTCGCTACCTGGCTCGTCTGCGGTGACCGTTGATTCACGAAAACCGTTGCTACGTAAGGGAATCCGGCCTATCGGATGCCTTCTGATTGTGGTAGACTCGAACACATGTTCGACGTCGAGGAGCTGGACCGGATCGAGGCACTCCCCGCCTCCGGCACCACCCACGCCGCCCTCGACACCGTCGACCTCGCTACCGCGCCGGCCGAGATCGCTCTTGCCGTGCTGGCTGCCTATGAGCGGTGTCTCGCCGCGGCGCAGGCCCGGCAGTTCGCGGCGCTCGCCCGCCTGGACCAGCTCCGTGACGTGACCAGGGATGACTTCACCCGTGAGGAGGTCGCGGCGGTGTTGCGGATCGCGACCGGCACCGCCGCGGATCGGCTTGCGGTCTCCCGGATCACCTGTGACCGGCTCCCCACGACTCAGAAGCTGTTCGCCGCCGGAGAGCTCACCGCGATGCACGTGCGGATCCTCGCCGACGCCGTCGAACACCTCGACCCCTCCACCACGGCGCTGGTGGAGGAGTACGCGTTGCGGCGCCC
>WHST01000019.1 GCA_009379955.1 Streptosporangiales bacterium
CGGGCGCGAGGCACCGCCCGCAGCGACGCACCACCATCCACCCACGACCAAGCTCAGCGGCATCCAGCCGGTGAGCCAGCCCACCATGCCCAAGCTCACCTCAAGCCCGGACTTGACTTCGACCTCATAGGTTGGTCAGTCCAGGGTGACGACCGTGCCGGTGTGCCTGGCGCGCTCGGCGGCCCAGACGACCCGGTGCGACGCGAGGCTGTCGCGGGGGCTGGTGCGGATGTGGCCGGGCTCGCCGGTGGCCAGGGCGTCGAGGAACGCGGTGACGATGCCGCCGTCACCGCCGCCGTGGCCGCCGGCCGCGGTCGCGTCGCCTCCGGCGTGGGCGTCGATCGTCTCCGTCGTGCCGTCGCGGAAGTCCAGGACGGACAGGTGGACGCCGTCGCCCTCGATCCGTCCGTGCGTGCCGAAGATCCTGGTCTTGCGGTGCGCCGCCTCGGCGAACGCGGTCATGGTGAACGACGCGGTCATGCCGCCCTCGTACTCGAGGCTCACGACCTGGTGGTCGACCACGTCGTTGTCGCCGGAGTAGACGCAGCGTCCGTACGGTCCCTCGCGCAGCTCCCTGGTGAGGGCCTGGTCGCTCGGGTCGTGCGACACGACGGACACCGGCCAGCGCCGCCGCTCCTCCGGCGTGCGGTCGAGGTAGATCTTCCTCGCCGAGTACGGGCACGCCGGCTCGGCCGGGCAGTCGAGGCAGCGTTCCGTGGCACCGGCGGGCGCGTTCTCCGGCCGGAAGTGGTGCAGCGCGCCGAACGACGACCCCCGCCGGACCCGGGTGCCGGCGACGCTCGCCAGCCAGTCGATGTCGTGGCACGACTTCGTCATCAGCATCGGACCGACCTCGGAGCGGTGCCAGTTGCCGCGGACGAACGAGTGCGCGTGGTGCCACCAGCCGACGGGCTCGAGGTGCTCGATGCCCACGACGCCACCGATCCGACCCGCGTCGAGGAGGGTGTCCAGCGCCCGGCTGTAGGGGGTGTAGCGCATGACGTGGCACACCGCGCAGGTGACGCCGGCGCGCTCGACCGCGTTGACGATGCGCAGGCAGTCCGCCTCGCTGGTGGCCATCGGCTTCTCCAGCAGCAGGTGGTAGCCGCGCTCGGCGAAGGCGACGGCGGGCTCGACGTGGTCGTGGTCCAGGGTCGTGACGGTCACCGCGTCGGCGAACCTCGGTCGCGCGGCGAGCTCGCGCCAGTCGGCGACGCAGGAGTCCGCGTCGACGCCCAGCTCGGCAGCGAGTGCCTCGCGCCTGGCGTCGCGCGGCTCGGCGACGGCGACCACCCGGGCACGCCCCGACGCCGTCGCCAGACGGGCGTACGTGCTGCCCCTGTTGCCGGCGCCCACGATCACGAGGCGTAAGGGCTCACCCGGGCCGGTCTCCCCTTGCTGGTTGCGTTCCGTGACCATTCTCGTCCTTCGTCTCAGCATGCGAAATGCACCGGTCCGTCATGTTGATCTTGTCGATCTTGCCGCACGCGGTTCGACAGACTTGGGATCATGCGCCCTAAGCCGGAAGTGGAGCCGAGCAGCTTCTTCGACCTCGACATCCGCGTCGGCCGCGTCGTGGACATCCGACCACACGACACGGCACGCAAGTCCGCGTACGTGGTCGACGTCGACTTCGGCCTGCTCGGGGTGAGGACGACGAGCGCGCAGGTCGCGCACTACGAGGTGGAGCAGCTGCGCGACCGGTTGGTGGTGGGAGTGGTCAACATCGGCAGCCGGCAGATCGCGGGGGTCAGGAGCGAGTTCCTCATGCTCGGGGCCTACGCGAGCGACGGCCGGGTCGGCTTGCTCTCCGTCGACCAGCCGGGGCCGGAGCCCGGTGACGTGGTCGGCTGACGTCTACAGTTCGGCGTCGATGCCCACGGCGTCGAGCAGGGTGCGGAGCTTCGCGGACGTCTCGCGCACCTCGTCCGCCGGCACCGATCCGTCGACGATCCCGGCGCCCGCGTAGAGCCGGAGCCGCTCGCCCTCGATCTCGGCGCTGCGGACCGTGACCACCCACTCGCCGTCGCCCGCGGCGTCCTGCCACCCGACCATGCCGGTGTAGTAGCCCCGGTCGAACGGCTCGAGCTCGGCGATCGTGTCGTGGGCCAGGTCGGTCGGCGTGCCGCAGACCGCCGGGGTGGGGTGCAAGGCGCAGGCGACGTCGAGCGAGCTCGTCGACGGGTCGGCGAGTACGCCCTCCAGGCGGGTGGCGAGGTGCCACATCGACCGTGTGTTGACCAGCTCGGGACCCGGCGGCACGGAGAGGCTGCGGCAGAACGGCCGCAGCAGGCGAGCGACGTCGTCGATCACGACGGCGTGCTCGTGCCGTTCCTTGGCCGACTGGAGCAGGGCCTGCGCCCGCTCCCGGTCCTCGCGGTGGTCGGCGCTGCGCGCGGCGGAACCCGCCAGCGGGTGGGCCACGATCCGGTCGCCCGCCCGCCTGACGAGCAGCTCCGGGCTCGCGCCGAGAAAGGTACGCCGACCACCCGGGCCGGCCGGCACGTCGATGGCGAAGGTGTAGCCGCCGGGGTCGCGCGCGGCCAGCGAGGTGAGGACGGCACGGACGTCGATGCCCGACGACACGGTCACGTCGACCGCGCGGGCGAGCACGACCTTCTCCAGCTCCGTGGCGGCGAACCGGCGTACGGCCTCGGCCACCGCTCGCGCGTAGCCGTCCGGGCCGAGGTCGTGCCGCTCCCGCCACTCGTGGACCCGGGGGACGTCGACGCGCAGGACGGCCTGCGGGCTCAGTGGTGGAGCACGGTGCACGGTCTCGGGGACGACCAGGTGCGCCGGTTGCGCGTGGTCGAACGGCACGGCGCCGAGGACGATCGCGTCGGGGTCGCCGCCGGACGCGACGAGCTCCCCGGCCCGTTCGGCGAGCGTGGCCCAGTCACCGGCCGTCCCCGTCACGGGAAGCCGGGCGCGTACCCCCTCGGTCAACAGGCCACCACTCGGCGAGGTGTAGTACGACCTCCCGGGGCCGTACGCGGCCAGCAGATCCTCCGGCACGGCCTCGATGGCCGCCTCGTCGAGCGTCATCGGAACCCCCAGATCTCTGCGCCGCCCGTGTCCCAACCTAGTGCCCTGCGTGCGCGTCACCCAGGCGCAGCCGGCCGTTCGTGAACCGGCGGGCCGCCTCGCCGGCCGCGGCGAGGTCCTCGTCGCGGCGCACCGCGAACGCGACGTCACAGCCGAGCTCGTTCCGCACCCGGGTGAGCCACGGTCGCTGGTCGAGCGGCAGCCGCGCGAGCTCGCCCGCGCCGATCCCGACGACGACGCGGACCGCGCGGACGCGTCCGCGGCGCAGCAGCCCCGCCGGTGCCTGCGCGACGTCGAGCATCTGTACGCGCTCCCACGGCACGTGCAGCGAGTAGGTACGCGACGCCACGACGAGGTCGATGCCGTCCGCGGTGAGCCGGGCCGGCGTGACCGGACGGCCCGGGCCGGTGAGGAGCGAGAACGCGACCGTGGCCCCGGCGGCGACGATGAAGCCGGCCAGCGCGATGAACCACAGGACTGCCATGGCGCTCGTGGCCCACGCTGGTGCCGCGACGTCGAACGCGATCACGACGATGAGGCCGAGGACCTGGGCGAGGAGGATGGCGCCGCACACGGCCGCCAGGCAGAACGACAGGAAGGTGGCCCATGACCGCCCGGCTCGCAGAACGGTCACGTCCCCGGTGTCGGTGCGCAGCACCGCCGGCAGGCCGGGTGGGAGGGTCGTGAGCAGCCGCACCCGCCCGCCCGACGCCTCGCGGACGAGCGCGTCGATCGCGGTGACGTCCGCTGCGAGGAACTGCGCGAGGATCGCGACGTGCCGACGGTCGGCGTCCGACACCACGACCAACGGCGACCGTCCGGGTGCGACGTCCGGGAGCCCGTCGACGGCGAAGCAGACGTGTTCCGCCCGTGGTCTTCCGCGCGCGGCGATCCAGCCGTCCCGAACCGCTTCCCAGGGGACCACCCTCCGCCCGCCGCTGGGCAGGTCCACGACGAGGCCGGTCGGCGAGACGCCGAGCGGCGGGCGTTGCATGCCGCCCTTGGTCCTGCTCGCGAGGAAGATGAGGGCGAACACGACGAACACCAGCGCGGCGCCAACTCCGCGGGGCCCCAGGACGCGCAGGAAGAGCACGGCGAGGACGGCGCCCGCCGCGAGTGTCACGGCCGCGGGCCACAGGGCTCGCGCTCGCGCGACCGGGACGTACCGCACGTCGGCGGGCGGCGCCGGCACCGTCAGTCGCCGAGCAGGTCGAGCGTGACGGCGGCGTGGGTGGCGACGCCGACGCTCAGCGCGTCCTCGTCGAACACGACCAGGTTCGAGTGGTTCCAGGCGGTCGACGCGGGATCCTCGCTCGGCAGGCAGCCGCCGAGGAACGCCATCGCGCCCGGGTGCCGCTGCAGGAGGTACGAGAAGTCCTCGGCGCCCATGATCGGGTTCTCCATGCGGCGGACGCCGTCGGCGCCGAGCAGGTCGCCGGCGACCGTGTGGACGCGCTCGGCGAAGTCCGCGTCGTTGACGGTCACCGGGTAGCCGGGTTCGATGCGGACGTCGACGGTCATGTCGTGGGCGGCGGCGACTCCCGCGGTGACGCGGTGGATGTGCTCCCGCACCGCGACCCGTACCTCCTCGGACAGGGTGCGGACCGTGCCCTCGAACACCGCGGTGGACGGGATGACGTTGGTGGTCGTGCCCGCGGTGAGGTGTGCGACCGTCACGATGGCCGGGTCGAACGCCTTGACCCGCCGGGTCATCACCGTCTGTAGCGCGGTGACCATCTCGCACGCGACCGGGATCGGGTCGTTGGCGAGGGCGGGCGCCGACGCATGGCCGCCCCGGCCCTCGACGGTCACGAAGAACGTGTCGGTCGCCGCGAGCTGAGCGCCGGGTCGGAGCGCGACGACGCCGGAGCGTTCCGCGGTGGTGATGTGCAGGGCGAATGCGCCAACGACGTCGCCGACGTCGTCGAGCAGACCCTCCTCGAGCGCGATGCGCGCACCGCCGTGGGTCTCCTCGCCAGGCTGGAAGAAGAACACGACGCGCCCGCCGAGCTCGGCGCGGCGCGCGCTCAGCAGGCGGGCCGCGCCCGCGAGCATCGCGACGTGGGTGTCGTGGCCGCATGCGTGCATCGCGCCGTCCACCTCGGACGCGAACGGCAGGCCGGTGTCCTCGTGCAGGGGCAGCGCGTCCATGTCGCCGCGCAGGATCACCGTCGGCCCGGGCCGGGCGCCGTCGAGGACGGCGACGACCGCGGACGTCCGCTCGGACAGGCGCTGCGCCAGGCCGAGGTCGGCGATCTCGGCCAGCACCGCTCGCCGCGTGTGCGGGAGGTCGAGACCGATCTCGGGGCGGCGGTGGATCGTGCGGCGGAGCTCCACCGTGCGGTCGTGCAGGGCGCGCGCGTCGTCGAGCAGGCGAGGGAATCGAGGCATGTCGCGAGTATGCCGCTCTGGCCTCCGGCGGCCCAGCGCGGCATGATCGTTCGCGGCCCATCGTGACGATCTCGACCGAGGGGACAGCACCGGCTCGCAGAACGCCGGGCTGTGGGTGGTCGGCGCCGCCTGCGCGTCGCGCCGAAGGTGGACGCGCCCGGCGGCTGAGCCCTCTTGCATGTTCCATGTGTTCAGTACATGCTGAACACATGGAACGGGAGTCGGGTGGCTGGCAGCCGAGCGACGACGAGCTCGCCTTCGTCGAGGAGGTCGCCCTCGTCTTCGAGCGGATGGGTCTCGTCCGGATGACCGGGCGCACGCTCGGCTGGCTGATGATCTGCGACCCGCCGGAGCAGACGTTCAACCAGGTCGTGGCGGGACTCGGGGCGAGCAAGGGGTCGGTCAGCGGGGCGCTGAAGACCCTCACGGGCGCGCAGTGGGTCGAACGGTTCGGCCGTCCGGGCGAGCGGCGCGATCTCTACCGGATGCGCGAGGGGGGCTTCGAGGAGCTGACCTGGGCGCAGCTGCAGGGTGTCGGCCACTTCGTCGACCTGGCCGCGCGCGGCCTGGCGATGATGCCCGGCGACCGGGAGGACAGGCGCCGCCGGCTGCAGGGGATCCACGATCTCTTCGCCTGGCTCGACGCGGAGATCCCCCGGATGCGCGAACGCTGGGACCGGCGGCGGAAGGGGTGACGCCGATGGGCGACGGACCGGTCATCCGCACCGAGCGACTCACCAAGCGGTACGGCCGCGCGCGTGGGGTCGACGGGCTCGACCTCGTGGTCGAGCGGGGCGAGGTCTTCGGGTTCCTCGGCCCCAACGGGGCGGGGAAGAGCACGACGATCCGGCTGCTGCTCGACCTGCTCCGCCCGACGAGTGGTCGCGCGGAGCTCTTCGGCACCGACCCGCGGGCGGGAGGTGCCGCGCTGCGGCGCCGGTTGTCGTACCTCGCCGGCGACTTCGTCGTCGACGGCAGGCAGTCCGCAAGGGAGCTGCTCACATACCTCGGCCACCTGCGCGGCGGCGTCCCCGCCGCACGCATCGACGCGCTCGCGGAGCGGCTGGGACTCGACCTCGGCAGGCGAGTGCGCGCGATGTCGAAGGGCAACCGGCAGAAGGTGGGCCTGGTCCAGGCGTTCATGCACGAGCCCGAGCTGCTGATCCTCGACGAGCCCACCAGCGGTCTCGACCCGCTGGTGAGCCAGGAGTTCCTGGCGCTCACGCGGGAGGCGCGCGCGGGCGGGCAGACCGTCTTCATGTCGTCGCACATCATGAGCGAGGTCCAGCAGACGGCCGACCGCGTCGGCATCATCAGGGCGGGCCGGCTCGTCACCGTGGAGAAGGTCGAGACGTTGCGCCGCCGCGCCGTCCGCGACGTCGAGGTGCGGTTCGCCGAGCCGGTCACCGCTACCGAGTTCGCCTCGATCCCGGGCGTGGGCGCCCTGACCGTCACCGGGCATGTGCTCACCTGCCGGCTGGGCGGCAGCGCGGACGGCTTCGTCAAGGCGATCGCCCGCCACGACGTGCTGAGCCTGCGCTCCGAGGAGCCCGACCTGGAGGAGCTGTTCCTCCACTACTACGCCGATGCGGGGACGAGCGATGCTGCGTAACGTCTTCACCAAGGCGGTCTGGGACCAGCGCAGGTCGTTCCTCGCCTGGGCGGTCGCGGTCGGCCTCGTCGTCGCCATGTACGCGGCGTTCTACCCGTCGATGAACACCCCGGAGATGGCCAGGTCGCTCGAGGCGTTCTCGCCCGAGGTGCTGCGGGCGATGGGCATGACCGACGTGTCGTCGCCCGTCGGCTACCTGGAGTCGAGTGTCTTCGCGCTCGTCGTGCCGATCCTCGTGCTCGTCTTCGCCGCGGGTCTCGGCGCCCGCACCGTGGCCGCGGACGAGGAGACCGGCACGCTCGACCTCGTCCTCGCGCATCCGGTCGGTCGGGTCGCCCTGGCACTGGAACGGCTCGCCGCCGCGCTCGTCGGCATGCTGGTGTTCTGCGCCGGCGTCTGGCTGGCCCTCGTCGCGACGAACGGCCCGGCCGAGCTCGACCTCGGCGCCGGCGACCACGCCGCGATGGCCGTGCACCTGGCGATGCTCGGCATGACGTTCACGGCTCTCGGCTTCGCCGTGGGCGCGGTCACCGGACGCCGGGCACCTGCCGTCGGCGCCGTCGCGGTCGTCGGCGTCGTCGCGTACGCCTGCAACACCGTCGTCCCGATGATCGAGGGCATGGGCTGGGTGCGGAGGGCGTCGGCCTTCTACTACTACGCGGAGAGCTCGCCGCTGCGCGGTGGCGTCGACCTCGGCCATCTCGGCGTGCTGCTCGCGGCGACGCTCGTCCTTGTCGGAGCCGGCACGGTCGTGTTCGACCGGCGCGACATCGCGACCTGAGCGCGGCGGGTCACCAGGAGAACGAACCGAGCAGCGTGCCGACGCCGTACGTCACGGCCATCGCGACGGCGCCGCCGAGCACGTTGCGCCAGACCGCGCCCCCGCGCGGTGCCTTGCCGAGACGTGCGCTGACCGAACCGGTCAGGGCGAGGGCCGCGACGACGGCGGCGAACGTCACGACGATGCGCAACGGTGCCGGGACGAGCGTGATCGCGAGGAGCGGCAACAGGGCACCGACCGTGAACGCGAGGAACGAGGCGAGCGCGGCGTACCACGGGTTGGTCAGCTCGTCCGGGTCGAGGCGGAACTCGAGCGCGGCATGCGCGGCGAGGGCGTCGTGGTCGGTGAGCTCGGCGGCGACCCGTTCCGCGAGGTCGCGGGACAGGCCCCTGTCCTCGTACATCCTGGTGAGCTCCTCGAGCTCGGCCGCGGGTTCCTCGGCGAGCTCGCGGCGTTCCAGGTCGAGCATCGCGCGCTCGGTGTCGCGCTGGGTGCTGACCGAGACGTACTCGCCGACGGCCATCGACATGGCGCCCGCGAAGAGTCCCGCGACGCCGGCGGTGACGATCGCGCCGGTCTGCGTCGTCGCACCGGCCACGCCGACCACGATGCCCGCCGTCGACACGATGCCGTCGTTGGCACCGAGGACGCCGGCGCGCAGCCAGTTGAGCCGCTGCCCGAGCCCCTCGCGATGCGGCTCGTCATGGCCCGTGTCCTCAGGCTGCGTCCGTGCGCTCACGCCGTTCACGGTAGGTCGGTGCCCGGTCACCCGCCAGCAAGGCAAGGCTCTCCTGATGTGCGAGGGTTGTCGGTCATGACCCGGAAAACGTCGCCCACGGTCCTGGTCGTCATGGGGGTGTCGGGGTCCGGCAAGACGACCGTCGGGCGCCCGCTGGCCGAACGGTTGGGCTGGCGCTTCGTCGAGGGTGACGAGCTCCACCCGCCCGCCAACGTCGCGAAGATGCGGTCGGGCGAGCCACTGACCGACGACGACCGGTGGCCGTGGCTGGGCAGGGTCGCCGAGGAGATCGACGAGGACATCAGGTCCGGACGCAGCGCCGTGGTGACGTGCTCGGCGCTCAAGCGCGCGTACCGGGACGTGCTGAGCGCGGATCGGCCCGAGGTCGCGTTCGTCCACCTCCACGCCACGAGGGAGGAGCTCGCCGACCGGGTGTCGCACCGCACGCACGAGTACATGCCGGCGTCGCTGCTCGACAGCCAGCTCGCGGCGCTGGAGCCACTCGGCACCGACGAGCGCGGTGTCGTGGTCGACGCGACGAAGCCCGCCGACACGCTCGTGGACGACCTCGCGGCGAGGTTCGCCGCGTGACGGTCGGTTCTCCGCCCGCACCGTTGCGTCCGAGGAACTGGTGGCGATAGCTACCAGTGTTTCGGACGTGACGGGTCACCCTCGCCGGCCACGGGCCAGAGCGACGCGCCAAGATAGGAGAAGCGAGTGTCGGCGGGAAGGCGCATAATCTCGGGCATGACAGAGGTCCTTCTCCTGGCAGGCACCCGCAAGGGTCTCGTGATCGCCCGCAGCCAGGACGGGCGCAGCCGCTGGCAGGTCGAGCCGATGCGGTTCATGATGAACGCCGTCTACGGGGTCGGCATCGACACCCGGCGGGCGACGCCGCGCCTGTTCGCGTCGGCCGACAGCGAGCACTGGGGGCCCTCGGTCTTCCGCTCCGACGACCTCGGCGCGACGTGGACCGAGCCCGAGTCGGCGCCCGTCCGGTTCCCCGAACGCACCGGCGAGGCACTGCGCCGGGTCTGGCAGATCCAGCCCGGCGCCGAGTCCGAGCCCGACGTCGTCTACGCCGGGTCCGAGCCGAGCGCGCTGTTCCGCTCCGCCGATGGTGGGACGACGTTCGAGCTGGTCGAGGCGTTGTGGGACCACCCGCACCGGTCGCAGTGGGGCGCGGGGTTCGGTGGGCAGGCGATCCACACCGTCCTCCCGCATCCGACCGACCCGCAGCGTGTCACGGTCGCCATGTCCACCGGCGGCGTCTACCGCACGGCCGACGGCGGGTCGAGCTGGGCGCCGGCCAACAAGGGCATCGCGGCGGAGTTCATGCCCGACCCGTTCCCGGAGTTCGGTCAGTGCGTGCACAAGGTCACCAGTCACCGTGATCGACCCGACCGGATGTACGCGCAGAACCACGGCGGCGTCTACCGCACCGACGACGGCGGCGGTTCGTGGCAGCCGATCGAGGACGGGCTGCCGACCAACTTCGGCTTCCCGATGGTGGTGCATCCGCACCGGCCCGACACCATCTTCCTCTTCCCGGTCATCTCCGGTGGTGAGCGCATCCCGCCCGGCGGCGCGTGCCGCGTGTGGCGGTCCGACGACGCGGGCGCCAGCTGGCAGTCGTTCGGCGAGGGACTCCAGCAGGAGGGCTATCACTCGGTCGTGCTGCGCGACGCGATGTGCGCCGACACCGCAGATCCCGCCGGGGTGTACTTCGGCAGCCGCAACGGCGAGCTCTACGCCAGCCGTGACGAGGGCGAGAGCTGGCAGCTGCTCGCGCGCAACCTGCCCGACGTCCTGTCCCTCCGAGCGCTCGTCCTGTGATGCGTATCGCCGTGGTGGTGCCGGGTGCCCTGCGCCAGTTCACCGCGGGGGAGTCCAGGATCGAGCTCGACGTGCCGGCCGACGCCACGGTCGGCACCGTCCTCCAGACCCTGGCCGCCGACCGGCCGACACTGCACCGGCGCATCCAGGACGAGGCCGGCGGGCTGCGCCGTCATGTCAACGTCTTCGTCGGCGACACCAACGTGCGCGACGCCGAGCTGCTCGACACCCCGGTACGCGCCGGCGTCGACATCACCGTCCTGCCGTCCGTCTCGGGAGGCTGACCTCACCGCTGTCCGAGACGGATCGAGACGCAGCGTTCAGATCCTGTTCCGATCTTCCTCGAGCCCGGTGATGTGCTCACGCATCCGCCGTTCTGCGAGGTCGTGCTCGCCGTTCTTCAGCGCGTCCACGATGTCGAGGTGTTCCTCGTGCAGATGCCGGCGGTTGGCGATGGAGCCGCCGAGCGTGATCCAGGCGTGGAGCCACAGCTCGTGGATGGCCTGCTGGAACTCCATCAGGACCGGGTTGCCCGTGGCGTGCCCCAAGCCGGCTTCGAAGCTGGTGTCCAGGCTTCCTTGCTGGGTCTCTTCGGCGATCTCGCGCTCGGCACGGACCAGGGCAGCTTCCGCGGTGCTGAGGTCCGGCGATGCCTGCCGGGAGAGCACCCGCAGGATCTCGCATTCGATCCCGGCCCGGATGTCGCAGAGATAGCGCACGTACTCGTCGTCGACATGGTCGGGGGGCCGGACGCTCACCAGGGTGTGCGGGGCGGGGCGAGCGACGAAGGTGCCGCTGTTCCTGCGGATGTCGACCTTGCCCATTCCCTCGAGGGCTCTGAGGGCCTCACGAACGGTCACGCGGCTGACGTGCAGGCGTGTCGCGAGCTCCCGCTCCGAGCCGAGCCGGTCACCCGGCTGCAGGTGCTCGACGAAGCTCGACAGCTGGTCGAGCACCGCCCGGAAGGTCTCGACCTTCCGGATCGGTTGGAGGTCGAAGGGCAGCCCGCCTGCTGGGTTCACACTCCGCTTTGTACCACATCGGAGTGGCGACCTGTCAGTGGACTGTGACCAGACCAATCTCTTGACATTTGGCCTGTGGCCAGACCAATATGACTGACCATGGCTGGACATGTTCGGGAGTCGTCCGCGGTGCTCGAGTGCGCTGTGGATGCTGGAGTCGCGGTTGTCCGGCTCAACAGGCCGGCGGCGAGGAACGCGCTGTGCCGCGAGCTCGTGGACGACCTCGACCGGAGTCTTGCCGAGCTGGACGCCGACGAAGCCGTGGGCGCCGTCGTGCTCGCGGGAGCGTCACCCGGCTTCTGCGCCGGGTCCGACCTGCGCGAACTGGGACGCATGGACGTGCGGGAGATGGCCCATCACGAGGCCAGGGCCGGTCAGGTCGCGCGCGCGGTCGCGCAACTGGGCACGCCGGTCGTCGCCGCGGTGGAGGGCTTCGCGATCGGCGGCGGCTTCCTCCTCGCCCTCGCCTGTGACCTGGTGGTCACGACCGCGGCGGCGCGGTGGCATCTCCCCGAGGTCCAGCTGGGTTGGGTCCCGCCGTGGGGCATACAGGCGCTGGTCGCCAGAGGCGGACCGACCGTGGCGAGACGGCTGGCGTGGGGAGACGAGCCGTCGACCGGTGCGGACCTGCACCGACTCGGTGTCGTGGACGAGCTCGCCGCTCCTGACGATGCTCTCGATGTCGCCGTCGGCATCGCCTCGCGCCTGGCCGCGTTTCCCCCGGCCGCCGTCGCCGCGACCAAACGTGCGCTCGCGGACTCGGCGTCGGCGAATGCCGAGACGCTCGATGCCCGCACGAACTGGATGTTCGCGCAGAACTGTGAATCCGGTGCCGCTCGGCACAGTCTCGACCGTTTTCGTGTGCAGCTCTCCGAGGAGTCTCCATGAGCAAGGTCTGCGATGCGGCCACGGCCGTATCCGTGGTTCGTGACGGCCACACCGTGGCGAGCACCGGGGTGATCGGGTGGCTGACCCCGGACGTGGTGCTGCGGGCACTCGGTGAGCGCTTCGAATCGACCGGCTCGCCCGAAGGGCTCACCTTCTACTTCCCCGTGGGTACCGGGGACGCGATCGGGATCCCCGGCATGGACCATGTGGCGAAGAAGGGGCTGATGCGCCGGATCGTCTCGGGTTCCTACATCAACCCGAAGCATCCGCAGACCGGGCAGCGTCCGGCGCTCATGGAACTCATCCAGGGCGATCTGATCGAGGCCTACAGCTGGCCGATCGGCGCGTCCATGCACTGGCTCCGCGAGGTCGCACGACGAAGCCCGGGGTACCTGACCGAGATCGGGTTGGGCACCTACGTCGACCCACGGTACGGCGGCGGACGGTTCACCAGCCGTGCCACAGACCAGCTCGTCGAGGTCGTCGAGTTCCGCGGTCAGGAGTACCTCTTCTACCCGACCTGGCCTCTCGACGTGGGCATCATCAGGGCCGGCAGCGCCGACGAGGCCGGGAACCTCTCCTTCGAGGACCAGCCGCTCGTGTCCAGCGCGATCGCGCTCGCGCTGGCCGTCAAGGCAAGCGGCGGAACGGTCATCGCGCAGGTCGGGAGCGTCGTGTCGCGCGGGTCACGTCCGGCGCACGCCGTCCGTATACCGGGCACACTCGTCGACCACGTCGTGGTTGCCGCCGAGGAGATGACCGGTACGGACGTGCGGGACGACCCGGGATATCTGGGGTACGTGCCGGACGTCGTCGACCGGCTGCCCCGCTTGCCCAGCGGGGCGGACAAGGTCATCGCACGCCGGGTGGCGCGGGAGATCCGGCCGGGGGAGGCTGCCATCTTCGGCTTCGGCGCGTCGTCGGACGCGGTTCTCGCGATGGCCGAGGACGGTGCCCTCGACGACGGACGCCTCGACGACTACGTGTTCACCACCGAGCATGGGCCGTTCGGTGGAGCGGTCATGAGCGGCTGGCAGTTCTCCGCCAACTACGGCCCCGAGGCGCTGCTCGACGGCGCGTACCAGTTCGACTTCATCGACGGCGGTGGATGTCCGTTCGCCGCCTTGGCGTTCGCGCAGTTCGACGCGTCGGGCAACGTCAACGTCAGCCGCTTCGGCACGGCCAACCCCGGAGCCGGCGGGTTCATCGACATCGCGCACAACGCGAAGCGGCTGGTGTTCGCCGGCACGCTGACCACCGGCGGCCTGCAGGTCGACTGCAGCGACGGCCGGCTCCACATCCGCCGCGAGGGCAAGGTGTCCAAGTTCGTCGAGCAGGCCGACGACATCACCTACCGACTCGGGCCAGGCGTGCGTGACCGGGGACAGCGGGCGCTGGTGATCACCGAACGGGCCGTCTTCGACGTCACGGCCCAGGGGCTCCGGCTGGTCGAGATCGCCCCGGGCGTCGACATGCAGCGCGACGTCCTCGATCTCATCGGGTTCGAGGTCTCCGTCTCGGACCATCTGTCCACCTGGGACGCATCCCTCCTGCGTCCCTGACGTCCTACCTCACCGGAGAGGTCCATGAGCTCGAGCGCGGCGCAACACCAGATACCAGCATCAACAGACTCCGACATCCGTCGTATCCGGCCGGTGATCACTGCGAGCGTGGTCGGAACCATCATCGAGTGGTACGACTTCTTCATCTACGGAACCGCGGCCGCCCTGGTCTTCGGGCAGTTGTTCTTCCCGGCGACGAGCTCCCTGGCCGGCACCATGGCGGCGTTCGCCACGTACGCCGTCGGTTTCGCGGTCCGCCCAATCGGTGGTGCAGTCTTCGGTCACTTCGGCGATCGGCTCGGCCGCAAGACGATCCTGATCACCACCCTGATCATCATGGGCGTCACGACGACGGTGATCGGGTTGCTTCCCACCTATGCGCAGATCGGGATCTGGGCGCCTGTCCTGCTGGTCCTGCTCCGGATGGCGCAAGGCTTCGGGGCGGGAGCCGAGTTCGCCGGAGCGGCCATCATGGCCGTCGAGTACTCGCCGGCCCACCGTCGTGGCTTCTTCGGCAGTTGGCCGCAGATCGGGGTCGCGATCGGGCTCGCCGCGTCGAGCGGCGTCTTCGTGCTCGTCGGCCTGCTCCCCGAGCAGGACTTCGAGTCCTGGGGATGGCGGATCCCGTTCCTCGCCAGCTCCGTGGTCCTGCTCGTCGGCGCCTGGATCCGGATGCGTATCAGCGAGACACCGGTCTTCCGCGAGGTCCAGAAGGAAGAGAAGGTCGTTCGGTCACCCTTGGCCGAGGTGCTGCGCAGTCAGCCCAAGAGCTTCCTCGCGGTGCTCGGGATGCGTTTCGCGGACAACGCCGTCCTCTACATACCGGTGGCGTTCACCCTGACCTACCTGTCGGAAGCGAACATGAGCAGCAGCGTGGGCCTCATCGGTGTGCTGCTCGCTGCTGCGGTGCAGGTCGTCGCGATCCCGATGTTCGGCTCGCTGTCCGATCGCGTCGGCCGCCGTCTCGTGTACGGCGGCGGAGCGGCGGCAGCCGCGGTCGTCATGGTGCCCTACTTCCTGCTGTTGGACACCGGGAACGTGTGGCTGATCTGGTTGGCGATCGTGCTCGTCGGCGGGCTCGCATACTCGGCCATGGCGGGAAGCCAGCCGGCGTTCTTCTCCGAGCTCTTCCATCCCCGGGTTCGCTACACCGGAGTCGCCGGAGCGCGAGAGCTCGGCGCAAGCGTCGGCGGGGTCGTCCCGTTGGCCGCGACGGCGCTGCTCGCGGTGTACTCGACCGGGCTCGCCGTCGCCGCGCTGGTCATCGCGATGTGCGTGGTGACCGTCGCTTCGGTCGTGTGGGCGCCGGAGACCCGCGGCCGCAAGTTCGATGTCGAGGCCACCGCAGAGCAGCGACAGTCCAATCCTTGAGGGAGACCTGAACGTGTCTACGACAACGGAGTTCGATCTGGCCGCTGCGGGCGACGCGATCATCGGCCGCGGGCTGCAGACCGCCAGGGCCGACCCCGAGGGCTTCCCACACTTCGCCGACATGAGCAGTGGCGAGTGGACCTGTTCACCCGACGGCGACTGGACCGGTGGCTTCTTCGTCGGCCAGCTGTGGCTGGCGGCGGCGACCGGAGCCGGTGACGCGGAGTTGGCAGCACGATGGACCGAGAAGCTGCGTCCCCGCGTCACCTCGGACACGTTCTTCCGCGGTTTTCTGTTCTGGTACGGCGCCGCCCTCGGCGCCCGGCTGGTCGGACACGAGCGTAGCCGTGACCTCGCCCTGGAGGGCGCGTCGGCTCTGGCGTCCAGCTTCCACACCGCTGCGGGTCTGCTCCCGCTGGGAAGCGCGGCCGAGGAGGCGCACAGCGTCGGCGCCAACGAGACGAACATCGACGGGGTCCCCGGCGGAAGCGCCTTGCTGTACTGGGCGGCCGACGTCACCGGCGACGACACGCTGCGCCAGAAGGCCCGCTCGCATGTCGCCCGCCACGTCGAGTTCCTGGTACGAGCGGACGGATCCGTCGTCCAGTCGGCAACCTTCGGCCAGGACACTGGCGACCTGATCAAGACCTATACGCACAAGGGCGTGCGCGACGACAGCACGTGGGCTCGTGCGCAGGCCTGGGCGATGCTGGGGTTGGCCCAAGCGTGTCGATACGAGCCCTCCCGTTTCGCCGACGATGCGACGCGGGTCTGCGACTGGTGGTGCGAGCACCTGCCTCCCGGCGGCGTCGCCTACTGGGACTTCGACGCGCCACTCCACGAGGACCAGCCGTTGCTCGACACGTCGGCGACCGCGATCGCCGCCGCGTCGTTGCTGAAGATGAGGGACGTCAACGCCGACCGTGCCGGCGAGTACGAGCGGGTAGCGCGCGACATGGTCACCGCCGTGGTCGACCGACACGTCAGTCGACCGGGTGAACCCGGCCGACCGGCCGGCATAGTCGGCGACGCCTGCTACAACCGCAGGATCGGCCTCGCCACGAGGAACGAGCTGGTCTGGGGAACCTACTTCCTCCTCGAGGCCGTGCTCACGCTCACCGGCAAGCTCGACACGTCCGGGACCTGACGCCGAGCCGTACCCGGGCCCCCGGGGACGTCAGGCGCGCTCGCGGTCGTCCCCGCGGTCGGGGATGGCGAGGTTCAGCAGGTAGCTGACCACGCTGACGATGATCGCGCCGAGCACGGCCCACCAGAAGCCGTCGACGTGGAAGCCGAGGCCGAGTTTGCCGGTGATCCACGCGGTCAGCAGGAGCAGCGCGCCGTTGACGACGAAGGTCAGCAGGCCGAGCGTGAGCACGTAGAACAGGCAGCCGACCGTCTTGATGATCGGCTTGATCACGGCGTTGACGATGCCGAACACGCAGGCGACGACGATCAGCGTGACGATCCGCTGGGCGTTGTCGCCCTCGCCGACACCGATGCCGGGGAGCAGGCAGGCCGCCCACAGCGCGATCGCCGTGGCGACGAACTTCAGCAGCACTCTCACGTGCCCATGGTGCCAGCCGGCCGCGTCAACTGCGGCGAAGGGCGGCACGCGCCGCGCCGCCCGCCCGGGCTCCGTACCCGCCGCCGAACAGGGCCGCGTGCACCAGCAGGGGCCAGAGCTGATGCAACGGCACACGGTCGTGCCAGCCGTCGGCGAGGGGGCGGCCGCGGTCCGACGACTCCTCGGCGTACGCGCGCAGCAGGGCGTCGAGGTGCGGCGCGCCGAACAGCGCGAGCATCGCGAGGTCGGTCTCCCGGTGCCCGCCGTGGGCAGCCGGGTCGATGACCCGGCACCTCCCGTCGGCGGACCAGTGCAGGTTGCCGTCCCAGAGGTCGCCGTGCAGGCGTGCCGGCGGCTCGGCAGGCCCCGCGAGGTCGGCGAGGGACGCGGCGACCTGCTCGACCGCCCGCAGGTCGGACGCGTCGAGGCCGCCCCGGTCGCGCGCGAGCGCGGCGGTCGGCAGCAGCCGGCGCTCGGCGTAGAACTCCGGCCAGCTCGACGCCGGACCGTTGTCCATCGCCGTGCTGCCGATCCACCCCGACCACGGCGCGCCGTACGCCCGCGCGCCGGTGAGGTGCAGTGCCGCGAGCTCGCGGCCGAGCCGCCTCGCCGCTTCGATGCTCGGCCGGCCCGGCTCGACCCAGTCGAGCACGATCCCCTCGCGGTCCGCGGCCAGGACCGCGGGGACGGCAACGGTGTCGGTCTCGCCGAGCCAGCGCAGACCCCGCGCTTCGGCGGCGAAGATGCCGTCCGGCGGGTCGGGCATAGTCTTCACGAAGACCCGGCGCCCGTCGTCGAGCGTCACCCGGGCCCCGTCGCCGATGCAGCCGCCGCCGACGGGCCGCCAGTCGGTCGCTTGAAGGCCGAGCAGGCGCTCGGTGAGTGCCGCGGGAGAAACGGACACTGCTAACCCGGGTCGATCTCGCGCAGCGAGCCCTTGTCGACGTCGTAGACGAAGCCGCGGATCGACTGCCGGTGCGGCACGAACGGGTCGCCGCGCAGCTGGTTGATCGACTGCCGGACGCTTACCTCGAGGTCGGTGAAGGCGCCGCCGGACCAGTCGGGTGCCCGCCCGGTCTCGCTGCGGAGCGCCGCGTCGAGCTCGGCGTCGGTGAACGTGAGCATGCCGCAGTCGGTGTGCTGGATCAGGACGACCTCGGTCGTGCCCATGAGGCGCTGGCTGATGGCGAGGCTGCGGCGCACGTCGGTGGTCACGATCCCGCCGGAGTTGCGGAGGACGTGCGCGTCGCCCTCGCCGATGCCGAGCAGGCGGAACAGGTCGATGCGCGAGTCCATGCAGGTGACCACGGTGACGCCTGTGGCGGGCTGCCGCGGGAGGTTGCCGCCGCCGAAGGACTCGCGGAAGAGCTCGGCCCTGGCGAGCAGTTCGTCGGTGGCCGTCACGGTCCCCATTGTGCCGGATCCGGCCGACCGTGGTCAGCTCAGCAACGCGCCCGCTTCAGCCGCCGAGGTCGGCCCGGATGCGGTCGAGCAGCCCGGGCATCGCTGCCTCGACGAGCCGGTACACGTGCTCGAAGCCCTCGCGCGGTCCGCGGTAGGGGTCGGGGACGTCGAGGCCGTCGGCGCCGGGGTCGAACTCGCGCAGCAGCCGCACCTTGCCGGCGTGCGGGCCGGCACGCGAGGTCAGGATGCCGTGGTGCCCGCGGTCGAGCGCGATGACGAGGTCGAGGGTCGCCAGCTCGGCGACGTCGAACTGCCTGGCGCGCAGCCAGGAACCGTCGACGCCGTGGGCGGCGAGGACGTCGAGCGCGTCGGGCTCCGGCGGCTCACCGGCGTACCACCCGCCGGTGCCCGCGCTGTCGCCGGCGACGCGACCGCCGAGGCCGGCCCGCTCCACGTGGGAGCGGAACACGGCCTCGGCGATCGGCGATCGGCAGATGTTGCCGGTGCAGACGAAGCACACCCGGAAGGGCGTGGACGCGCCGTCGGTCTCCGACATCAGCTCGCGGGGGTATCCTCGTGCGGCTGGACGACCGCGGACGCGGTCGCCTCCGAGCTGCCGTTGGTGGACGGCAAGGTGCCGTTCTCCTTCATGCTGCCGAGCAGCGTCTTCGCCAGGCCGAGACCCGTGCCGCCCAGGGTGAGGGTCTTCGCGAGCATCTCGGACATGCCGTCGGCGCCGTTGAGCACGACCATGTGGTCGACGTTGCCCAGCGCCTGCGCGCCGGCGGCGACGATCTCGGGCCACCGCTCGGCGAGCTGCTGCGCGACGACGGCCTCCTGGTTCTCGGCCAGCGCGTCGGCCCGCGCCTTGATCGCCTGCGCCTCGGCCAGGCCCTTCGCCTTGGCCGCCTCGGCGTCGGCCAGACCGCGTGCCTGCGCCGCGGCCGCCTCGGCCTCGCCGGTCGCCCGGGTGGCGTGTGCCTCCGCGTCGCCGCGCATCTTCGTCGCCTCGGCAGAGGCGTTGGCCGCGGTCTGTACGCGGGTCGCGTCGGCGGTGGCCCGCAGCTCGGTCTCGCGCGCCTCGGCCTGTGCGGACGAGATGCGCGCGTCGCGCTGGGCGTCGGCCAGGGTGCGGGTCTCGTACGCCTTCGCGTCCGCGGGCTTGCGGACGTCGGACTGCAGCTTCTGCTCGGCGAGCAGGGCGGCGAGCTCCGCGGCCTCGGTCTCGGCCCTGATGACGTCCTGCCTGGCGGTTGCCTCGGAGAGCGGACCCGCCTGCCGTGCCGTCGCGGCGGCCGTGTCGACCTCGGCCTGGTAGGAGGCCTGCTTGGTCTGGCTGTCCCTGATCCACGACGCCTTCTCGGCGGCGGCGATCTGCTCGGCCTTCGTCGCCTCCTGGTCGCGCTGCGCCTCGGCGATGCGCGCCGACGCCGAGATCGCCGCGGCGTGCGGCTTGCCCATGTTGGTGATGTAGCCGGACTGGTCGTCGATCTCCTGGATCTGCAGGGAGTCGACGACGAGGCCGAGCTTGCTCATCTCGTCGGCGGACGAGCCGCGGATCTCGGAGGTGAGGCGCTCGCGGTTGAGGATGAGGTCCTCGACGGTGAGGTTGCCGATGATCGAGCGGAGATGACCGGCGAACAGCTCGTGGATGGTCTCGTCGACCTGCTTCTGTTGGTCGAGGAACCGGCGGGCGGCGTTCGCGATCGAGACGAAGTCGTCGCCGACCTTGTAGATGATGACACCGCGGATGCGCACCGGGATGCCCTGCTTGGTCACGCACTCGACGCCGAGGGTCGCGGCCCGGGAGTCGAGGAGCAGCCGGCGTGCGGTCTGGAAGCCCGGCAGGACCAGCGTGCCCTTGCCGGTGACGATCCTGAAGCCGAGGCTCTCGGCGGTGCCGCTGCGCTCGCCGCGTGCCCCGAGACCGGAGATGATCAGGGCCTCGTTGGGCTCCGCCACCTTCCAGATCAGGCGGAACAGGATCGCGATCACGATGATCGCGACCACCACCGCGATGGCGATGTAGACGTAGGTCATCAACAACGTGCTCACTCCTTCGTCGACCGGGTCAGCGATCCCCGGGCGGGTGGGTCGATCGGTCGTTCCGTGTGGCGCTGCTCGGCACGCGCACCCGTCAGCCGTACGCCGCCGCGACGTAGACGGTGCGCGGCGGGTGATAGTCGGTGACCACCACGATCTGACCGAGCTCGAACGTCTCGTCCGGGACCATGGGGTAGGCGTAGAACGCCTCGACTCCGCCCCGTACCTCGACCATCACCTCGCCGACAAGACCGGACGCGATCTTGCCGGTGACCCGGCCCTGCCTGCCGACCAAGAATCCCTCCGCAACGGACTGCTGATGCCAAACGGTAGCGGAGCGCCGCCGTCCACAGGTCCCGACGTTCGCCGAAGTTAGGACTTCGTGTCCGTCAGGGCGGAGAGCGGGACGTCGCGACCGTCGAGCCGCACCGGCACGATGCCGGAGCCTCCCGTGAGGTGCAGCCGCTCGAAGGCGACCGCACCGACGTTCTCGATCACGATAGCGACCCGGTCCCCGGTCGCGCACGCGGAGCCGTCGAGTGGGCGGCACGGCCGGACGACGACGTCCCTGATCGTGAGGTCGCGGTAGTCGAGGCGGGTCACCCGCCGGTCGATCTCGCTGCGTCCCCAGCCTGCCACGCGGAGCGCGTACAGGTCGCCGCGCCAGCCGATCTCGCAGTCGTGGACGTCGATGCGCGAACTGACCCGGGCCCCGTCCCCGGCCTCGTGGAACCGGTCGGTGTTGTCGCCCGGCAGCAGCCGGAAGCCGATCTCGACGCCGTCGAGCCGGGTCCGTAGCACCGACACGTCGTGCACCGAGCTGAGGTAGAAGCCCTCGTACGCGTCGGCGACCAGCAGGTCGTGGATCGTCAGCAGGTGCGGGTGGAACGACGGCCCGGTCAGGTCCCTGACGTCCGTCCCGACCGCGCCCCAGTGCACGGCGACGCCCGTGCCCCCGCCACGCACCTCGACGTCGCCGAGGTCGAGCCGGCGTACCGCGCCCATCACGGCGATGCTGTTCGCGGGACACCGGCCGGCACGGGACACGAGGACGCCCCGGACGGTCACGTCCTCGACCCACGCCGGGCGGGTCGGGTACAGATACCTGCCGATGGTCAGCGCCGTCCAGCGGTCTCCGTCGTGGATGCCCGGATGCGCGTCGGGGAGGTCGAGGACGAGGTCGGCGACCGTCGTGTGCGAGCCGAGGACGTGGACGAAGGGCTGCTCCTCGGCGGCGAACTGGACGAGCGCCGTCTGTGCCGCGCCGTCGGCGTCGGTCGCGCCGGTCAGGGACCAGCCGTCGCGCAGGACGAGGTTGCCCGCGACGAGGTGGCGTCCGGCGGGGAGCAGCAACCGTCCAGGTCGCTCGGTCGCGAGGAGGCGGCGCAGCTCCGCCGCGTTGTCGCGAGGTGTCCCGTCGAGCCGCGGCCGGTACTCCGCCGTCACCGGTGCACCTTCGTCGACACGAGGTGCCAGTGGAGCCGGCCGCCGCCCACGCGGGTCAGCGGGCCGCCCGTGGCGGTACGCGCCGTGAGCGCGAGCACCGCGGGTCCGGCGAGTGGTTTGGCGCAGGTCACGGCCACCCGGCCACCCGGTGCCGCGGACACCTCGCAGTCCGGTGGCTCGCTCCCGTCGAGCGGCGCGAGGCGCGCCGTCAGCAGGCCGCGGGCGAGCAGGTCGTCGCACATCAGCGGGGCGAGTCCGCGGTCGACGGGACGCGCGGCCCGGCGCAGCCCGCGCGCCGTCACGTGCCGCGCCCGCAGGCGGACGTCCTCCCGCAGCACGCCGAGCTCGTGCCGCGCCACGGCCACCGCCTTCTCCCTGGTCGACAGCCGCGGCTCGTCGGGACTCCGCTTGGGCAGGACGGGCCCGAGCTCCGCGGCGATCGGGTCCGGGCGTGACTCCCCGGCCGACGTGGCGCGCAGGGTCCAGCTGAGCGTCGCGGCGACGCCGTCCGGCGGACGAACGAGGAGGAAGCCGGCGCGGACCGGGATCGACGCGGTTCCCTGCCCGGGCAGGCCGCCGGTGCCCACCAGGCCGAGCCGCTCGCAGGCCGAGCCGTCGAGCGAGCCGCCCTGCGCGAGCGGGCCCGGTGCCTCGGCCGCCGCCGCGATCTCGACGGCGTCGACCCGGACGCCCACGGCGGGGTGCGCGGTCAGCGGCTCGGCCGCCCACGCCGGCAGCGCGGCGGCCACGTCGCATACCTCGATGACGAGGAAGCCGTCGGCGGGCAGCTCGTCCGCCGACAGGTCGAAGGCGAACGCGGTCCTGGCCCGCAGGTGGAAGTCCTCGACGCGTCGGGCCAGCAGCACCGCGCCCCGCGTCAGGCCCTGCGAACGGATCGCGAGCAGGCGTGGCCCGTGTGGCCGTCGCGGCGAGACGTGCTCGGGGACGCGGCGTTCCCACCAGGCGGCGGTGTCGCCGTCGGCGGCGAGCCGGACCGTCACGCGGAACCGCCCGCCCGTCGGCGCCACCTTGACCGCGACGAGCCCCGGGCTCTCGTCGAACCTGCCGACGACGCCGCTGCCGCGCGTCAGCCCGTCCACGAGCTGCAGCTCCGGCTGGTCGCCGCTGGTCACCGTGCCGGGTACCGGCAGCGCGGGGACCACCCGGTCGTACGCGGTCGTCATGCCGAACGGTTGCGTGCCCATCAGAGATCGCTCGCTTCGAGGTGGGTCAGGTCGAACCTGGTGAGAAACGGCTCGCGGCGTTCCCACATCCGGCGGGTGGCGGTGAACACGGGGTCGCCGTCGCTCTCCATCCCGGTCATCGCGATGCGGACGACCCGCAGCAGCTGGTCGCTCGCGCCGACGTCCCAGTGCGGGACGAGCGGCGTCGTGACGTCGTTGCCGCTGCGGTAGAACCAATGCCACAGCCGGGCACGCTCGACCTGCTCGTCGCTGACGAGCCGGTCGCCGCGGGCGAGGCCGGACAGGGAGCCGTCGAGCAGGGCCCAGTAGTCATCGCGGTCGGCGGCGACCGCGGACAGTCCGCACGCGCTCCACTCCGACCAGCCCGCCTGCAGCGCGGGGATCCCGTACGCCGGCAGCTCGTTGCTGACGCTCCCGCGGACGGTCACGCCGAGGTCGGCCATGCTCCACAGGATGTTCTTGCTCAGCGCGCGGCTCGGCCGGAACACCATGTGCGGCGCGTCCGCGTACCTGTCGGCGACCTCCTCGAAGAAGCCGGTGACGTCGTAGAGCGCCTGGCTCGGGTGGTCGAGGAACAGCCAGCCGACGTCGGTGCGGGTGCGCGCGTACGCCGCGGTCTCCTCGAACCAGCCGGCGAGGTCGTCGAACGTCTCGACGTTGGTGCCGAGCGCGTCGGACACCGCGTGGTTGAAGACCGCGACGACCGGTCGCTGCGCGTCGAGACCGAGCCGGTCGACGGCGTGCCGGCGCAGCTGGGCGCGCTCGGTGGGGGTGGCGATGTCCATCGACGCGCTGCTGCCCGCGCGCCACCACGACGGACGGCCGAGGTTCCCCTTCGCCCGCCAGGCGACCAGCTCGGCATGCCGGCGCAGCAGGTCGCGGTTGGCCCACAGGTGCTTCTCGAAGTACTCGCCGATCTGCAGCGTCAGCTCGGCGCGGAACGACTGCGCGCCGGTCGCGTGCTCGGGGAACAGGGCGTACGCCTTGAGCGACCCGGTGCTCTGCACGTGGACGACGGGCGTGGACGACCGCATCGCCGACTCGACCGCGAGGCCCCAGTGGTTGTAGTCGACGTGGCTCGTGACGAGCGCGGCGGGTGACAGCGCGTGGAACAGCGCGTCGTAGACGCGGGAGAACTCCTCGCTGCGCCTGCGTACCCGCTCGTGCGCGACCCCGGCGAGGTCACCGGGCGACAGGCGGGGCACCCGCAGGACGCGGCACGCGGTCGCGTCGACGATGTGGTCGAGCTGCTCCGGGTCGATCCTCGTCGGCGCGGCGTCGACGTCGATCCGGCGTCCCGCCACGTGCAGCTCGGACGGGACGGCCTCGCCGGCGGCGATCCTGGTGTCGACGAGGTCGTGGATGTCGATCACCGCGTCGGCGGCGTACGCCCGGGCGAGCTGCTCGACCTTCGAGACGTCGAAGTCGCTCCACAGTGCGGCGTACCAGTCCTCGTCGGTGCCGGTGAGGACGGCGAGCTTCGCCGGGAAGACCCGGCGCAGGGCGTTGGCCACGGTGAGGTTGCGCAGCGACACCCGAATGTCCTGGTGCAGTGCCTCGACGAGGATCCAGCGTTCGCCGCCCGGTTGGACCGCGTTGCGCCAGAACACCTCGGCGGTCTCACGGAACCGGTCGAACTCGACCGTCTGGGCTTGAAGTCTCACCGCTGCCTTCCCCTGTGCCGCAGCCGCCGGCGCGCCGCGCCGAGCGGACGGACGATCGCGTTGCCGAGCCGGTAGCTGGCCGACTCCCTGGTGCGCCGCAGCTCGAGGTCGCGCTCCTGGACGACCCCGTCGAGCCACCGCACCTGTGCCCGGAGCTCGGCGACCGTCGCCGACTCGTCGGCGGCGGGGGTGTCCCCCTGGCCGCGGTCGCCGATCCGCGACGCCTGCCAGCCGAACGCGTCGACGATCTCCGCGGGACCGCGCAGCCGGTCGAGGCCGAGCTCCTCCCGCGCGACCTTCTCCGCGATGGCCTGCGGGACGGCGTGCGCGTGCAGCTCGGGCCACTCGCGCCTGATGCGGTCCGCGCCACCGGGGACGATGGCGTCGTCGACGAGCCGCATCGGGTCGCCGTAGACACCGACCTCGCAGCCGACCGACGCGCCGTACAGCACGGCCGTGCTCAGTCGGTTCGACGCGACCCGGCGGTGGCGGCGCAGCTCGGCGAGCTGGCGGTGCAGGAACCGCAGGTCGGTGCCGCGCCTGCGTCCGCCGCGCGGTCCGTGCGTGATGACGCGGAAGCCGGTGCGCTCGTACGACCGCCGCACCGCGCGGTCCTGGTACTCCAGCCAGTACAGGCAGACCGTGACGGGGCCGGTCTCCCGCGCGCGTACGGTCGCGGCGAGCGCGGCGTGGTCGCCGACGACCGGCTGCCTCTCCCAGCCGTGGAACGGGTAGTAGATCGTGCCCGCGCGCTCGGTGCCGCCGAGGTCGGGCTCGAGTCGGAGCAGGTAGCCCCACGGCGCGCCGACGACGTCGTAACCGTCGATGCCGAGCGCCCGGCCGACCTCGCGGGGACCGTCCGACCACACGAGCTTCGGCACGCCGGGAACGAGCTCGGCGGTCGGGTCGAAGCCGTGGTGGACGTTCCAGCCGTGCTGCAGGTAGCCCCAGATCCGTGGCGGACGGCGCCAGTCGGTGAGGCCCGCGTACCTGGCCATCAGGTGCGCGTGGCCGTAGTAGTGGTTGGTGTGGTGCACGGTGTTCAACCCGTGGCTTGTCTCATCGGTTCACGCGCCCGCATCGTCGCTCGCCTCCGGCAGGTGCCGCGACGGCGTCCTACGGCTCTCTCCTCAGCTCCTGCGCTCATCGCAGGGCTGCCAGGAGGGCGTCGACGACCCGGTCCTGGTCCGCGTCGGTGAGGTCGGGGAACAGCGGCAGCGACAGCTCCTCGGCGTAGAACGCCTCGGCGTTCGGGCACATCCCACGGCGGTAGCCGAGGTCCTCGAACGCCGGGTGCCAGTAGACGGGGACGTAGTTGACCTGCACGCCGATGCCGGCGGCGCGCATCCGGTCGTACACCTCGCGGCGGCGGCCGTCCCGCACGCGCACGGGGAACAGGTGCCAGGCCGGGTCGACGTCGTCACGCACGCCGAGCAGCCGGACGCCGTCGACCTCGGCGAGCGCCTCGCGGTACCGCGCCACCAGCTCCGCGCGGCGCGCCTTGAACGCGGCGAGCCGGCCTAGCTGTGCCTCGCCGAGCGCGCAGAGCACGTCGGGCAGCCGGTAGTTCAGGCCGAGCTCGTGCACCTCCTGGTGCCAGCCGCCCTCGTCCGGGTAACGCATGTCCTCGCGGTCGCGGACGAGGCCGATGGTGCGGAAGCGCCTCGCCCGTCTCGCGATCTCGCCGTCGGTCGTGGCGACCGCGCCGCCCTCGGCGGTGGTGAGGTTCTTGGTGGGGAAGAACGAGAACGTCGTCACGTCGGCGATCGATCCGACGGCGCGGCCGCGGTACGTCGACCCGATCGCGTGGGCGGCGTCGTCGACGAGGAGGGCGCCGCCCGCGTCGGCGACGTGACGCAGCGCGTCGTAGTCGGCGGGCTGGCCGGCATAGTCGATCGCCACCACGGCACGGGTGCGCGAGCCCATCGCCGCCTTCGCCGCCGAAGGGTCGAGCAACGCCGTGTCGTCGTCGACGTCCGCGAAGGCGACCGAGGCGCCGAGCATCATCGCGCACGACGCCGTCGCCACGAACGTCATCGGGCTCGTGACGATCTCGTCGCCCGCACCGATCCCGCAGGCCGCGTACGCCACGTGCAGCGCGGCCGTGCCCGATGTCACGGTGACGCAGTCGGCGCCGCCGGCCCACTCCGAGAGACGCTCTTCGAACGAGCGCACCGCGGGGCCGGTGGTGAGCCAGTCGCCTGCCAGCACCTTCGTGACCGCCGCGATGTCCTCCGCGGCGACGGATTGCCGTCCGTACGGCAGCATGCGGCGCCCCCTAGGAAGCCAGGCTCGTCGACAGCATCTCGCGGATCTGGTCGACGTCGAGCCACAGGTCGTTGGTGTCCGAGCGGTACGCGAACCCGTCGCCGACCGGCACGCCGTCGGCGGGCGGCTCGTAGCCCCACGTCGCGATCGTCGGCTGCAGCACGTACCTGTCGCCGAGCCGGAGTGCGCGGCGGCCCTCCTCGGGCGACACCATCTCCTCGTGCAGCTTCTCGCCGGGCCGCACGCCGATCTCGTGCATGGGCGCATCGGGGGCGATCGCCTGGGCGAGGTCGACGACCTTCATGCTCGGGATGCGTGGCACGTACAGCTCGCCGCCGGCCATCAGGTCGAAGGAGTCGACGACGAACTTCACCGCCTGGTCGAGCGTGATCCAGAACCTCGTCATCCGCTTGTCGGTGATCGGCAACGACTTGCCCTGCTCCGCGAGCTTGCGGAAGAACGGGATCACCGAGCCGCGGCTGGCCATGACGTTGCCGTACCTGACGACGGCGAACCGCGCCGGGTGGTTGGCGGCGTAGTGGTTGGCCGAGACGAACAGCTTGTCGGCGACGAGCTTCGTCGCGCCGTACAGGTTGATGGGGCTCGAGGCCTTGTCGGTCGACAGCGCGACGACCTTCTGCACCCCGCTGTCGATCGCGGCCTCGACGACGTTCTGCGAGCCGGACACGTTGGTGCGTACGTACTCGAAGGGGTTGTACTCGGCGGTGTCGACCTGCTTGAGTGCGGCAGCGTGAACGACGTACTCGACGCCGTGCATCGCACGCACCAGCCGCTCGCGGTCGCGAATGTCGCCGATGAACCAGCGAAGGCGCGGGTCGTCGTCGAACAGCTGGCGCGCCTCGTATTGTTTGAGCTCGTCACGAGAGATGACGACGACACGACGAGGGTCGTGATGGTCGAGCAGATGACGAATGAAGGTCTTGCCGAACGAGCCCGTCCCGCCGGTGACGAGAACGTCCGATCCGTTGAGCACAGACACGCCGTGCACCCTCCCGGTGATCGCGCGATGGCGCGCTCGTAGTGACTGGGTCCGCGCGAACGCTATGGAGCGTAGGTGTCCTGAACATGAACTCGAAGGGGTACAGAAAGTGACAAGGCGAGTGCGAGGAATCGGATGAGCACGGTCGTCGGTGTGCTGCAGGCGCGGACGGGCTCGACCCGGCTGCCCGGCAAGGTGCTGCTGCCGCTGGCGGGGCGCAGCGTGCTCGGCTGGGTGGTCAGGGCCGTACGCGAGTCGGACAGCGTCGACGAGCTCGTCGTCGCGACGACGACGGAGGACGGCGACGACGCGGTGGTCGCGGAGTGCGCCGAGCTCGGCGTCGAGGTGTACCGCGGGCCGGTCGACGACGTGCTCAGCAGGTTCCTGCACGCGACGAAGCGGTGGGAGCCCGATGCGATCGCACGGTTCACGGCGGACTGCCCGCTGCTCGACCCGTCGCTCGTCGCGGCGGCCGTGGGCGCGTGGCGCGCGGCGCCGTGGCTCGACTACGTCAGCACGGCGATGCCGCGGTGCGTCCCGCGTGGCATGGACGTCGAGGTCGTCCGCGGCGAGACGCTCAGGGACATCGACGCGACGGCGACCGCGCACCACCGCACCCACGTGACGTCGGCGGTCTACACCCAGCCGGACAGGTACCGGCTCCTCGGCCTCACGCTGCGACCCGACGCGTCCGACCTGCGGGTGACCCTCGACACGGCGGACGACCTGAGCCTGCTCGAGGCGGTCGTCGCGGAGCTCGGCGACCGCACGGCGTCGCTGCCCGAGCTGGTGCCGTTCCTGCGGTCGCGTCCCGACGTCGTGGCGCTCAACGCGCACATCGAGCAGAAGGTCCTGGAGGCCGGATGAGGGTCGCGTTCTGCTGCGACGCGGGACCCGCGATCGGCATCGGCCACGTCATGCGGTGCCTCGCACTGGCGGAGGAGCTCGCCGCCCGCGGGGCGACTCCGGTCTTCGTCGCCGACCTCGCCGGCGTGCCGTGGGCGCGGGCGCAGGTGGAGCGTCGCGGATTCGCGGTCGTGGCGCCGGAGACGACGTACGTCGACGGCGTGCTCGCGTGCGCGCCGTCGGCGGTGGTGCTCGACTCCTACCTGCTCCCGGCCGAGGTCTCGGGCGAGCTGCGGGCAGCGGGGCTGCCGGTCCTCGCGATCGTCGACGGCGACCTGCGCGGCCACGTGGCCGACGTGTACGTCGACCAGAACCTCGGCGCGGAGGACGACGACCCTGCGGTGCCCGATGGCGCGGTCCGGCTCGCCGGACTGCGCTTCGCGATGCTCAGGTCCGAGGTGATCGGGGCAGGCCCCGCGTCGCCCGACGCGTCCGGCGAGACGGGGACGCCTCGGGTGCTCGCGTTCTTCGGCGGCACCGACGCGTTCGGCGCCGCGCCGGTGCTCGTAAGGGCGCTCGCCGCCGCGGGGCGCCCCTTCGACGCGACCGTCGTGGCGTCGCGCGACGACCTCGTACGGCGCGTGGGCGAGGTGCCGCTCGCCGCTGGCCAGCAGGTCGAGGTGATCGCCCCCACCGACCGCATCGCGGCGCTCGTCGTCGGTGCCGACCTCGTGCTCGCCGCGTCGGGCACGTCGATCTGGGAGCTGCTCTGCCTGGGCGCGGCGGCCGCCCTGGTGCGCGTCGCCGACAACCAGGTCGTCGGCTACGACCGCACCGTCGCGACCGGTGCCGTCGCGGGTCTCGGTGCTCTCGCCGACGTCGACGCCGACCCGTCCGCCGCGGCCCGCACGCTCACCAGGCTCCTGACCGATCGGGACGAACGCGCCGCCCTGCGCCGCAAGGGCCGCGACCTCGTCGACGGCCGCGGCCGCACCCGCGTCGCCGACACCCTCCTCGCCCTGCTCCCCTGACCCCCGCTGGGGTCCCCAATCGTGGTCCTGACCCCCGCTGGGGTCCCCGGTTGTGGTGCCCACCCCCGCCGGGGTCCCCGGTTGTGGTGCCCACCCCCGCCGGGGTCCCCGGTTGTGGTGCCCACCCCCGCTGGGGTCCCCCGCGGTGCTCGGGACCCCAGCCGGGGTCCCCAGCGGTCAGAGGCGGAAGACGCGGCGGGGGAGGTCGTACGCGAGGTCCCGGGCCAGGTCGATGGCCTCGTCCTCGTCGAGGCGGTGCTCGGCCACGAGGCCGGCCAGGTAGCCGCAGTCGAGGCGCCTGGCCATGTCGTGCCTGGCCGGGATGGAGCAGAACGCGCGGGTGTCGTCGACGAACCCCGACGTCTTGTGGAAGCCGGTCGTGTCGGTCACCGCCCGCCGGAACCGCGAGATCGCGTCGGGAGTGTCGAGGAACCACCACGGCACCCCCGCGTAGACGGCGGGGTAGAACCCGGCCAGCGGCGCGAGCTCGCGTGACCAGACGTCCTCGTCGACGGTGAACACGACGAGGCGGAGGTTCGGGTGCGTGCCGAAGCGTTCGAGCAGCGGCCGCAGCGCGCGGGTGAGCTCCGTGGCCACCGGGATGTCGTGCCCGGTGTCGGGTCCGTACGCCTCCAGCGTCGGACGGTGGTGGCTGCGCAGCACGCCCGGGTGCAACTGCATGACGAGGCCGTCGTCGCAGGACATCCTGGCCAGCTCGAACAGCAGGTGCTGCCGCAACGCGGTCAGCTCCGCGTCGATCGCCTCGCCGGCGCGGGCGGCCGCGTAGACGCGTTCCGCCTCGCCGGTCGTGAGCGGGTGCGAGCCGGCGTCGGGCGGGCTGTGGTCGGTCGCCGTCGCCCCGTGTTCCGAGAAGTACGCGCGGCGGACCTCCAGCGCGGCGACCAGTCCCGCGAGGGTGCCGGTGTCGACGTCCGCCGCCTCGGCCAGCCGGGCCAGGTCGCCGGTCCAGCCCGGCCGGTCCGGGTGGACGTAGTGGTCGGGACGGAACGTCGGCACCACGCGGCCGCGGAAGCCGGGGTCGTCGGCGAGGCGCCGGTGGGCGTCGAGGTCGTCGACGGGGTCGTCCGTGGTCGCGAGCACCTCGAGCCCGAACCGTTCGTACAGCGCGCGCGGCCGGTACGCGGGCTCGGCCAGGCGGGCGCAGAGCTGGTCGAAGAGCGCGTCCGCCGTCTGCGCGGACGGTCGCATCGTGACGCCGAACAGCTCGGTGAGCTCTGCCTCGAGCCAGGTGCGCGTCGGCGTGCCCGCGAAGACGGGCCAGTGCTCGCAGAACGTGCGCCACACCTCGCGCGGCGCCGCCGGGGGCGGATCGTCGTGCCGCGCGCTGCGCAGGCCGAGCCGCCACAGCGGCACCCCGTGCGCGTGCAGCAGCCGCGTGACGTAGTGGTCGACGGTGACGAGGAGCGTGGCGGGATCGGCGAACGGGACGTCGTCGGCGAGCACAGCGGGGTCGACGTGCCCGTGCGGCGACACGAGCGGCAGGTCCGCCACGCTCGCGTGGAGCCGCGACGCGACCGACCTGACCCGGGGGTCGGCGGGGAGGAGCCGGTCCGGATGCGACCTCAGCTCCATCACGCCCCCTCGGTCCCTGCTGGACGGTCGATCCACGGCCGTCGCGGACAAGGTCTACCAGCAGCCCACCCGGCCGCACCAACGACAGGCCCGTTGTCGTCGAGGTCTCTGGCAAGCTGGCTGTATGGCTGGAGGAGATCTCGCGTGCGGCGTGGCGTCTCGACGCCGCCGTGTCACTGCCGGGCTACTGGGGTTGGCTCAGCTCGGCCATGCCCAGTGGTTCTTCGGGAATCTCTACGAAGCCGTGGTGAAGGTTCCCGACCGGCTGGCGGCGCACGGCTCACCCCGCCGCAGTGGGTCAGTGGTGTCACCGCTCGGGGCGGGCAGCCCCGTTCGCTACTACGCCGCAGCGGCGCCGGCCACGTCACCGGCCGTTCTCGCCGCAGTGGTG
Organism: Streptosporangiales bacterium; assembly: GCA_009379955.1. Classification (NCBI taxonomy): domain Bacteria; kingdom Bacillati; phylum Actinomycetota; class Actinomycetes; order Streptosporangiales; species Streptosporangiales bacterium. The sequence goes on from WHST01000019.1 coordinate 31,706, forward strand.
ACCGGCTGGGACGACCGGAGTGGCCGTCGCTGGCTCCTCACCGCCGCCACGTGCTCGATCGTCGGGGGCGCGCTGGGCGCATATCTCGTAAGGGCCGTCAACCTGAGACTGTTCTTCGGCACGCGTTCAGTGACCGGCGACGAGCGAGCGATGCTGCTGCAGACGTGGTATCGAGTGAACGCCATCAGGCTCGTGGCCACGGGTGGGGCGTGGTTCGCTGCGTACAAGGCCAGGTCACGCCTGCTTCAGCAGGGATCCCCGCTGGGGCACGACCGTCGTGCCGATGATGTGCCCTAGACGAGATCCCAGGTCAGCGGCGTGCCCTTCGCCGCGTCGCGGGTGAACGTACGGCCGACCACCGTGTCGAACGCGTCGGGCGGCAGGCCGCCGGCGGGGCGGATCGACCGGACGTTGCCGGCGGTGACCCGGTCGCCCGCGCGGACGTCCTCGACGACGAACAGCGAGCGCCGGAAGCGCAGGCCCTCGGCCTCGGACGCGGTCGGCCCGATGACGGGACGGCCGAGGGCGCGCCAGGCCGTCTCGCTCTCGCGGCGCAGTGCCGCGAGCTCCTCGGGCTCGAGGGAGAACGCCGAGTCGACGCCGCCCTTCGCGCGCAGCAGCGTGACGTGCTTCTCGATCAGCGTCGCGCCGAGCGCGACCGAGGCGACGGCCGCGCCGATGCCGAGCGTGTGGTCGGAGAGGCCGGCGTGCACGCCGAAGGCGTCCGCGAGAACGGGCAGGCGGCGCAGGTTGCTGTGCTCGGGCGACGCCGGGTACGACGCGGTGCAGGCGAGCACGACGAGCTGGTCGTTGCCCTCGGCGCGCGCGGTGCGGACGGCCGCGTCGATCTCCGCCATCGACGCCATGCCCGTGGAGATGAGCAGCGGCTTGCCCGTCGCGGCCATCCGGCGCACCAGCGGCAGGTCTACGATCTCCGACGACGCCAGCTTGTACGCCGGCACGTCGAGGTCCTCGAGGAAGTCGACGGCGGTCGGGTCGAACGGCGACGAGAACGCGACGAGGCCGAGGTCGCGCGCGAGCGCGAAGACGGGCTCGTGCCACTCCCACGGCGTGTGCGCCTCCTGGTAGAGGCGGTACAGGTTGCGGCCGCCCCAGAGCTCGTGGTCGTCCGACAGCCGGAAGTGCGGAGCATCGACGTCGACGGTGATCGTGTCGGCCGTGTAGGTCTGCAGCTTCACCGCCTGCGCGCCGGCTTCGGCCGCCGCCCGGACGATGTCGAGCGCGCGCTCGAGGTCGCCGTCGTGGTTGCCGGAGATCTCCGCGACGATCACGGGCGGGTGGTCGGGCCCGATCTCGGACTTGCCGAACGGGATCGAGGGTGAGCTCATCGCGACTCCAGTGCGGTACGGGCCCTGCGCTCGTCGCGGTGCAGACGTAGGGGGAGGACGCGGACCGTCCGGCCGTCGACGGTGTGCGTGCGAGGCTCGCCCTCGGTGAAGCCGAAGCGCCGGTTCATCCGCCGGACGACGGTGTTGTCCTCGAGCACCTCGCCGGTGAGCACGTCGACGTCGAGCGGGCCGAACGCGTAGTCGAGCGCCTCGCGCTGCACCTCGATCCACGCCGGCAGGGTCTCGCCGCGACCGTCGAGGCCGTCGCTGTCGAGGAAGAACCCCCAGCCGGCCGAACGGTCGGCGGTGTCGTGGTCGAAGAAGTTCACGACGCCGCTCGGTACGCCGTCGCGCTCGTAGACGAGCACCCGTCGCGACGGGTCGGCGGCCGCCCGCTGCCACCACCGCAGGTGCTCGTCGGCGCTGATCTCGTGGGACGTCAGGCTCACCGATCTGACCTGCTCGTGGTTGCGCCAGCGGCGGATGTCCGCGAGGTCTGCCTCGGTCGCGTCACGTAGCACGCGTACGAGGATGCCAGCGTTCCGCGACCGTCGAGACCGTGCACGGGCCAGTTCACACGGTGGTCGAACGACGTTCACCTTCGCGACGTGGGCCCTGGCTAGCGTCCGCACGGACGACGGGAAGACACCGAGCGGGAACGAGGGACGATGACGCAGCTCGACCGGGAGCGGATCCGCGAGCTGATGGCCGAGGTGCTGTCGGCGAAGGGCGCGACCCTTCCCGAGGACGAGTCCGCCGACCTGCGGGCCGTCGGCTTCCGTTCGCTGGACTTCTCCGAGCTCGCACTGCGGGTCGAGGACGAGACGGGTGCCGAGCTCAACTTCGACGCCCCGGGCCTGCGCAGCATCGCGACCGTCGGCGACGTCCTCGACTTCCTGCAGAAGCTGCAGGTGGCGTGACTCGGGCCCAGGGCGAGGGCAACCGCGTCGTCGTCGACGGGGAGCCGTCGACGTGGCGCGAGCTGCCCGGACCGCGCGGCGCCGGGTCTCCCGTCGCCGTGCTCACCGGCGACTCCCGTACGGCGCTGGCAGCCGTACGCGACCACGCCGAGCACGGCGGCGAGCTGCTCGTCGCCGCGCCCGGCCGGGTCGACGCGGACCTGCGGGCCGAGCTGCTCGGCGACGGCTTCCGCCTGGTGACCGACGACGCCACGATCCCCTCGTCCCGCCGAAGGCCCGCCGACGACGACCGGGTCTGGATCCTCACCAGCGGCAGCACGGGTCGGCCCAAGCGGATCGGCCACACCCTGGCGAGCCTCACCACCGTCTCCGGTGTGCAGCCGCCGCGGGTGTGGCTCTGCCCGTACTCGCCGGGCACGTACGCCTGGTGGCAGCTCGTCACGCTCGGCCTCACCCAGCCGGGGCAGGACCTCGTCACGGTGTCACCGGACCGGCTCGACGCGTGGCCGTCCGACGCGCTGGCACACGGCGTCACGGCGGTCTCCGGCACGCCGACGTTCTGGCGGCAGGCGCTCCTGCGCAGCGGCGACGACGTCGCGAAGGTCCCGCTGGAGCAGGTGACACTCGGCGGCGAGCCGGTCGACCAGGCGATCCTCGACCGGCTGCGCGAGACGTTCCCCGCCGCGCGGATCAGCTGGATCTACGCCTCGAGCGAGGTCGGCGCGGCGATCGTCGTACACGACGGCCGCGCCGGGTTCCCGCGGTCGTGGCTCGACCGCGAGTCGCCCGGCCGCCCGGTGCTCTCGGTCCGCGACGACGAGCTGGTCGTCGCCTCCCCCCACCACGGCGCGACGCTCGACGGCGCCGTTCGCACGGGAGACCGCGTGGAGCTGACGGACGACCGTGTGCTGGTCACCGGACGCCTCGGCAGCGACGAGATCAACGTGGGCGGGGCGAAGATCTCCGCCGGCGCCGTCCGCGACGTGTTGCACGCGCACCCCGGTGTCACGTGGGCGCGGGTCAGGGCGCGCAGGGCGCCGATCGTCGGGCACGTGGTCGTTGCGGACATCGTGGCCGACGACGCGATCGGCGACGCGGAGCTGACCAGGTGGGCGGCGGAGCGGTTGCCCGAGTACGGCGTGCCGCGCCGGCTGACGCGGCTGGCGGACATCCCGGTGAAGGAGACGTTGAAGAGCGATGTCTGAGACTCACGCGCCCGAGCCGGTCGGCGAGGGCACGTCCGTCCCGCCGGCGTCCGTCGTCCTGGTGTCCGGCGGGTCGCGCGGCCTCGGCCTCGCGATCGTGACGGACCTGCTCGACCGCGGCGCGCGCGTGGCGGCGTTCGCGCGTACCGTCACCCCCGAGCTCGAGGTGCTGGCGAAGGAACGCCCTGAGCACCTCCTCGTGCAGTCGGTCGACGTGACCGACGCGGCGGCCGCGACCGCGTTCGTCCGCCGTGTCGAGACGGAGCTCGGACCCGTCGACGGTCTGGTCAACAACGCGGCGATCGGCCAGGACTCCCTGCACGTGCACACCTCGCCGGACGCGATCGCGCGGATCGTGGAGACGAACCTGACGGCGCCGCTGCTGCTCACCCGGCTCGTCGTCCGGCGGCTCCTCGCCAAGGGCCGGCGCGGGCGCGTCGTCAACGTCACGTCGATCTGCGCCCAGCGCGGCTTCCCCGGCCTCGTCACGTACGCGGCGACCAAGGGCGGGATGGAGGCGGCGACGCGTGCGCTGGCCAGAGAGCTGCGCGGGCGGATGCTGGTGAACTGTGTGGCACCCGGGTTCTTCGCCTCGGACATGTCGGCGGTGTTGGGTCAGACGCAGCTCGACCAGATCGTCAGGCGCACGCCGACAGGTCACCTGACCGAGCCGGACGAGGTGGTGCCACTCGTCCGCATGCTCTTGCTCGAGCACACGAATGTGCACGGGCAGGTGCTGACGACCGACGGAGGCGCCAGCATCTGACCGAACCTCGTCCGGTCGGCCGTCCTCGGGTGTCAGGCGTTCTGCCAGAGGCCGATGGTGTTGCCCTCGGGGTCGGTGAAGTAACCGGTAAAGCCCATGTCGGCGACCGCCTGCTTGCCGAGGAGCGTCTTGCCGCCGTGCTGCTCGACCTTCGTGAGCGCCGCCTCGATGTCGTCGACGTTGATGGTGAGGACCGGCGACGTGAGCGGCTCGGTGCGGGTGAACAGGCCGCCGTTGATCGCGCCGGGAGACGACGGCATGCCGTCCTCACCGGTGGCCGTGGTGCTGACGCTCGTGTAGTCCATCTCCGGCATCGGCATGAGGTTCCAGCCGAACGCGTCACGGTAGAACGATCCGGCCCGCGCGACGTCGTCCGCGGGAATCTCGAAGTGCACAACCGAGTCCATGGGCCGTGCCCCTTTGCCGTCGGGGGAACGCGACGCGTTCCCGGAGCCCTTGACGATATGCCCGGGTTTGGGACCTCGACAGGGATGTCGGCGCGATGCGGTGGTGCGTACGCTCCCGTGCCCGCACCGTTCTCCGGTGTGCGCGCCGGTCGCAGCGCACGACCGCCGCGTTCCTGACGGTCACCGTCTAGGAGATCTTGTTCGCCAGGGTGAGAACGAGCATGATCCCTCCGAGGACCAGTCCGACGACGGACAGGATCGCGCCGACCACGGCCAGCGGCTTGCCGCGGCGGCGACCGATGCAGCCGACGATCGCGAGGACGATGCCGGGCAGCCCGAACGGGAAGGCGATGTACGGTCGCACGCCGGTCATGTCGATCGGGAGGAACGGCAGCACGCACGAGAAGACCGAGGATCACCGCGGCCACGGCCGGCCCGAACCCCTTGGGACGGTCCATCGGAGGTGCTCCGCCAGACCACCCGGGGCCGTGGGGGTTGGTCCAGGGCTGTTGCGGATGAGGCTGTGGCGGCATCGGGCCCGACGCGTGCGGATCGGGCGGCGGGCCGTAGGTCATGGGGGACTCCTCACCGGCAGGGCTGCTTCGTCGCTACACGCATGCCTAGCAGGCAGACCGCGGCCGTGGTGGTGCCGGTGTGACGTGACCGCAGATGGTCGCGTGGCGTAAGCGCGCCGAGCGACCCGTCAGGCCGCCGAGAGGAGCAGCTCGTGGAGCCGGGTCTCGCCGGTGAGCTCGGGGTGGAACGCGACCGCGAGCACGCGGCCCTCGCGGACGGCGACCGGGTGACCGTCGACCTCGGCGAGCACCTCGACACCCGCGCCGTGCGACACCACCCACGGCGCGCGGATGAACACCGCGTGCACGGGGGAGTCGATGCCCACGATGTCGAGGTCGGTCTCGAACGAGCGCACCTGGCGGCCGAACGCGTTGCGCTCGGCGACGACGTCGAGCACGCCGAGGTGCTTCTGGTCGAGCATGATCAGGCCCGCGCAGGTGCCGAGCACGGGCTTGTGCGCGGCGAGCTCACGCAACGGGTCGGCGAGTCCCTCGCGCTCGATGCCGAGCGTCATGGTGGTCGACTCCCCGCCGGGGATCACCAGCGCGTCGAGCCCGTTCAGGTCGGCGGGGACGCGCACCTCGCGCGCGGTCGCACCCAGCGTCGTGAGGATCTTCGCGTGCGCGGCGAAGTCGCCCTGCAGCGCGAGCACGCCGACGTTCGTCACGTTCACCAACCGCGCTGGGCGAGCAGCTGACCCTCGTCGAGCTTGGCCGACTCGATGCTGGTCATCGCGGGGCCGAGTCCGCGTGACGCCGACGCGACGCGCACCGGGTCGGCGAAGTGGGTGGTGGCCTCGACGATCGCGGCGGCGCGGCGTTCCGGGTCGTCGGACTTGAAGATGCCGGAGCCGACGAAGACGCCCTCGGCGCCCAGCTGCATCATCAGCGCGGCGTCGGCGGGGGTCGCGATGCCGCCCGCGCAGAACAGGACGACCGGCAGCCTGCCCGCGGCGGCGACCGACCTGACGAGGTCGAGCGGTGCCTGGTGCTCCTTCGCCGCGGTCGCCAGCTCGGTGTCGTCGAGCACGGCGAGCCGGCGGATCTGGCCGTTGATCACCCGCATGTGGCGGACGGCCTCGACGATGTCGCCGGTGCCGGCCTCGCCCTTGGACCTGATCATCGCCGCGCCTTCGCCGAGCCTGCGCAGTGCCTCGCCGAGGTTGGTGGCGCCGCAGACGAACGGCACCTTGAACGCCCACTTGTCGATGTGGTTGACCTCGTCGGCGGGGGTCAGCACCTCGGACTCGTCGATGTAGTCGACCTCGAGCGCCTCGAGCACCTGCGCCTCGGCGAAGTGACCGATGCGGGCCTTCGCCATCACCGGGATGGTGACGGCCTCCTTGATGCCCTCGATCATCGCCGGATCGGACATGCGGGCGACGCCGCCGTCCCTCCTGATGTCGGCGGGCACACGCTCGAGCGCCATCACCGCACACGCGCCCGCGGCCTCGGCGATCTTCGCCTGGTCGGGGGTGACGACGTCCATGATGACGCCGCCCTTGAGCATCTCGGCCAGACCGGCCTTGACCCGGAACGTCGACTCGTCTCGCATGCCTTCAAGCGTATGACCGGAAGTGGACTGCTCCTCGGGTCAAGTGGCACACCGCGCCGCGACCCAGAACATGTGCAGTCCGGTTGCCATGGCGCCGGACTCGGACAGCTCACGCAGCCGTTCGCGGTAGGCGGAGACGCTGAAGTCGGGGACGTACCAGGGGACCGATCTGACATAGGCGACGAACGCGCCGATGTCGGTCCAGCTCAGCCGCGGGTGTGCCTCCCCGCTGCCCACGACCGTCAGCCCCGCCGACTCGAGCTGCGCAGTCGCCACCGACATGTCCCACGGTGCGGCGTCGCCGGGCGGCAGGCCGAGCCGTGCGCGCACCTCGTCGCCGTGCCGTCCGCCGACCTGCTGGGTGACGAAGACTCCGCCGGGGCGCAGTACCCGCCGTACGTCGGCCGGGTCGAAGCAGTCGTGCCGGTTGGCCACGACGTCGAACGTCGCGTCGCGGAACGGCAGCGTCGGGTGGTCGGCGGCTGGAGGGGGATCGGTGTTCTCCACCGATCCCCGGCATCGCACGAGCGGTACACCCGCCGGCCGCAGCGTGGCCACGGCCGCGGGGATCGTCGGCGCCCACTCCTCGACGGCCACCGTGCGCGGCGGCAGCGGCGCGAGGTCGAGCAGCGCGCTGCCGTCGCCCGTGCCCATGTCGAGCAGCGTGTCGGCGCCGGCGAGGTACGGCGCGACGAGGTCGCGGTAGCGCCAGGGTGGCGCCTCCTCGACGGTGCGTCCGACGAGGAAGCCGGCACCCCACGTCGACACGTCGACCAGCTCGCCCTCGGCGACCAGCTCATCGAACGTCGACATGCCCGCCATTCTGCCGGTCGCCCGGGAAAGCGGAGGGCCCGCATCCGGTGGATGCGGGCCCTGCGCTACGTCAACGGAGTCAGACGGCGCGGACGTCCTGCGCCTGCGGACCCTTCTGACCCTGGCCGAGCTCGAACTCGACCCGCTGGCCCTCGTCGAGGGACTTGTAGCCGTGGCCCTGGATCTGCGAGTAGTGGACGAAGACGTCTGCGCCGCCGCCGTCCTGCTCGATGAAGCCGAAGCCCTTCTCGCCGTTGAACCACTTGACTGTGCCTTGCGGCATACTGATCTTCTCCTCATGGCCCTAACAGGCCCTACCTGCGAGGACCTCTCATAGCCACCCGCAACCTCAGACATCCTAGATCCTTGCCGATCCGACCTGCGAGCACCTCCCCGACCAGGGTGTCAGGAGGGGGCCTAGGCCCCGATCGCGTTGTCGAGGATCCGCAGGCGTGCCACCCACCGGAGGTCCGTCATCCGCTCGCAGGGCGACACCGTCGTGGTCGGTCCGCCGGTCGGGGTGACCTGGTAGACGGACGTGTCCTCGGGCACGCAGCTGCGCGACGAATCGGCCGAGGGCGCCACCAGGGGTTCGGCGAACAGCAGCCGGAGCGCGTCCTCGGTGCCCGTGTCGAGCTGTGCGCGCTCGGGTGGGCTGTCCGCGCGATCGACGGTGACGTGGCCGGCCGCGTCGATCGCGACCGCGGCGTCGATCCCGGCGCGCGGCCTCCGCACCTCGGCGCGGAGGCCGCGGAACTCCGGTCGGTCGTCGCTCAGCGGGCGCAGCCCGTCCTTGGTGGTGAGCGACCTGATCTCGTCGAACACCGGCGTCTTCTCCGTGCGGCCGCAGGCGTACGTGGAGACGGTGAGCGTGTCGACGCGCAGGGTGTGCTGGAACCCGTCGGCGCAGCGTGAGTCGGGGTGCCTCGGCCCGCCCTCCTCCGCGAGTCGCCGGTCGGCGAGGAGGACGCGCTGCCGTTCGACGCTGCGGCGCGGGAGGACGCCGGCGACGGGCTCCTCGTCGACGAACAGCGCGGTGCCGTCGGCGGTGACCTCGACGGTGTGCTGGACACCGGCGACGCCGCCCGTCGTCGTGAGGGTGTAGCCCTTGAACTCGCCGGCGGGAGTCGGCTTCGTGAACCCGGGCAGCAACACCGCCGCCACGATCACGGCGGCGACGACGCATGCGGCTCCGGCCGCGATCACGATCGGCCTGGCCAGCCGTGCCTGCATCCGTCTACGGTGCCACACCGGGCATGGCAGAGTGTGGTCGTGAGCGATACGACATCCGTGGCCGGCCCGTCCCCACGGTTCCGTGACACCCTCGACGCGCTCGTCGCGTACAAGCCGGGCAAGCCGGCCGTCTCGCCGGACGGCAGGGCGTTCAAGCTGTCGAGCAACGAGACACCGCTCGGCCCGCTGCCCAGCGTGCGCGAGGCGATCGCGCAGGCCGCGAGCGAAGCCAACAGGTACCCGGACAACGGCGCGCAGGCCGTCGTGTCCCGCATCGCGGAGCGCTTCGGCGTCCCGGCGGCCCACGTCGCCGTCGGCTGCGGCTCCGTCGGCGTCGCCGAGCAGATCATGCTCGCCGCCGCAGGCCCGGGCGACGAGGTGGTGTACGCCTGGCGGTCGTTCGAGGCCTACCCGATCCTCGTGCAGCTGACCGGCGCGACCAGCGTGCAGGTGCCGCTGTCCGGCGAGCGCCACGACCTCGACGCGATGGCCGAGGCGGTCACGGAGCGCACCAGGGTGGTGCTGGTCTGCAACCCCAACAACCCCACGGGCACCGCCGTCCGCCGCGAGCAGCTCACGGCGTTCCTCGACAAGGTGCCCGACGACGTGCTCGTGGTGCTCGACGAGGCGTACCGCGAGTTCGTCGGCGACGAGCTCGTGCCGGACGGCCTCACGCTCTACGGCGACCGGCCCAACGTCTGCGTGCTCAGGACCTTCTCCAAGGCGTACGGCCTCGCCGGCCTGCGCATCGGCTTCGTCGTCGGGCACGAGCCCGTCGCCGAGGCGGTCCGCAAGACCATGCTCCCGTTCACCGTGTCGTCGGTGGCGCAGGCCGCCGCCGTGGCGTCGCTCGACGCGGAGGACCAGCTGCTGGCACGGGTGCGCGAGATCGTGGCGGAGCGCACGCGCGTACACGACGCGTTGCTCTCGTACGGCTACGTCGTGCCGCCGACCGAGGCGAACTTCGTCTGGCTGCGGCTGGGCGAGCGCACGTCGGAGTTCGCGCAGGCGTGCGACGCGCAGGGCGTTGCGGTGCGGCCCTTCGGCGCCGAGGGCGCCAGGATCAGCGTCGCCGAGCCCGAGGCCAACGACCGCTTCCTGGCCGTGGCCGAGCAGTTCAAGGCATGACCGGCGCGGCGTCCGGCGACACCGGCTTCGACGTGGTGGCCCGCCTGACCAGCAGGAACACGCCGCAGCCCATGATCACGGCGGCCATCACGAGCAGCAGGATGCGGTAGTCGTGCCGACCCGCCCCATCAGGTGGTTCGGTGTCCGCCGCTGGATCAGCGTGTAGAGCGCGACGAGCAGCCACGGCAGACCGGCGACCACGAGCCCGCCGAGCACGGCGGGCAGGTTGCCGGACACGAGGAACACGTCGCCGAGGGCGAACAGCAGGAAGCCGAACGCCGCGGCGCGCTGCTCCCCGACCCGGCGGATCACGGCCGCCGCGGTCGTGCCCTCGACGATCGCGCCGACCCCCTGGGCCGCCATCAGCACTCCAAGGAACGACGGCGAGCGGTGCAGCCCGTCGTCGACGACCGCGAAGATCAACGTCTCGCAGAAGCCGATCACCAGGAGCGCGACGCTGCAGGTGAGCACGAGTGGGTGGACGGTCGGGCGGACGGTGTCAGGGGAGGTCGAGGCGGCCCTGGCGGGCGTGCCACCGGCGGCCGGCCCGGAGGTGGGCGACGGCGGCGCGTTCGAGCGAGGTGCGCTGCGGCAGCTCTTCGAGCGGCTGGCCGTCGCGGCGGAAGACGAACTCCAGCACCGAGTCGTCGCCCTCCCGCGGCTCGTCGTCGACCAGGGTCCACCGCCGCATGAACGAGACGATGTTCGACGACTCGGGCAGGTACTCGGCGAGCTGGGGGTCGAGCAGCCACGACGTGCACACCGCGACGCGGGCGCCGTGCTCGGGGAAGTACCTGTCGTAGAAGGGGCGTGCCCGGTGGAACGACTCGTCGCACGCCTGCGGGGTCATCGGCCCCCCGAACTCGGGGATGTGCGTGTTGAGGATCGGCTGCCCGGCGCGCAGGCCGTCCGCGTCCTCGCGCTGGTGCTCCAGGTTGAACTGGAGCCGACCGAGCCGGTAGATGACCCCACGCAGGTGCAGGGTGAGCCATACCTGGGTGTTCATGCCGCCACCGCCGAACTTGCGCCGGTGGATCGCAACCATCTCGCCGAGCTGGTCGAGGGTGCCCCAGGCGACGTCGTCGGCGATGCCGCGGGCGACCTGGAACCGCCGGACGGCCGGCAAGGCGGCCAGGAAGACGTAGACGTAGAAGTAGCGGTCCGGGTCACCACGTTCGTACGGGAGCGTCGGTCCGCCGGACAGGTCACCGAAGCCGCCCACGTCGCGGGTGAGCGAGTGCTGCGTCCGCTCGAGGAGCCACCACAGGGCGGGGTCGGCCTCGACGGCGGGGACGGCGGCGACGATCTCGTCGGCGTCGCGGTCGGGCACATCGAGCCGGCGCAGCAGCTCGCGGGCCTCGTCGCCGTGCGGGAGCACGGCGGGCTCCGGCGGCGGGCCGAGCGCGGCGAGCTCGGTCAGCCACGGCTCAGCGTCCTCGCCGAGCCCGAGCGCCTCGCGTACGGCGCCGGGTTCCATGGCCTCGGTCATCGGTCCTCATCGGGTGGCTCGAAGCTACGCAGCATCAGGCTGTCGGCGACGTCGAAGCCCGCCCGTCGGTAGAAGGGCACCGACCTGGTGCTCGGATGGAGTACCACCCGGTCGAGGCCGCGTTCCTGCGCGTACGACACCGCCGCGTCGAGCAGCAGCCGGCCGATGCCGACGTCGCGGTGCGAGGCGAGCACGAACACGTTGGAGACGTACGCCCAGCCGGTGGCCCGCTGCCCGGGTCGCGGCATGCGGTCGAACAGGACGAGGTTGAGCATGCCGACGGGCACGTCGTCGCGCTCGGCGAGCCAGGTGCGCCTGCGTTGCTGCTCCGTGGCGAACCAGGCCGAGAAGCGTTCCTCGAAGTCGGGGTCGCCGCCACCGCGCCCGTCCTCCTCGGTCCAGGCCCGGCGCAGGGCGGCCAGCGTGGCTACGTCGGCTCCGGTGGCGAGGCGTATGCGTGGTGCGCCGGCGCCGCCACCGTCGTTCAAGGCTGGAATCCTCCTCGGCGCAGTGCCTCGAGCAGACCCGTGGCGACCGCCGCGGTGCGCGTGTCGTCGCGGGTGTCCGGCTCCAGGGTGAAGGTGAAGCTGACGGCGACGACCCGGGTGCTGCCGGTCACCGCCTCGATGGCCGCGGCGAGCTGGGCGAGTGAGGCGCCGTCCGGGGTGGCGAACCGCATGCCGGGCAGCTCACCGGGATCGAGGATGTCGAGGTCGACGTGCAGGTAGACCGAGCCGGACGGGAGCAGGTCGGCCGAGAGCGCGCCGAGCTCCACCAGGCTGACCCGGGACTCGTCGAGAAGCTCCTGCTCGGCCGGGTCGACGGAGCGGGTGCCGGCGAGGATCACCCGGTCGTCGGGGATCGCACGCATCCCGATGTGCATCGCCAGGTCGACCTCGCCGCGCTGGGTGAGCATCGCGAGCGGCATGCCGCCGAGGTAGCCGCTGACCGTGGTCGTCGGCGTATTGAAGTCGCCGTGCGCGTCGATCCAGACCACGGCCGGGTCGATGCCGCGGCGCTGCAGGCCGGCGACCACGGCGAGCGGGACGGCGCAGTCGCTCGTCCAGACCACCGGGTTCTCCGTGCCGAAGACCATCTGCGCGACGCTCGTGTACAGCGGCGTGAAGGCGTCCCAGCCGGATCCCTGCGGGCGCGGACCCTTGACCACCAGCCCGTCGGGGACCGGCACCGGATACGGGTCGACCAGTTCGTCCAGGTGGTACGGCACAGTGATATGTCCCACCCGAGCACCGTACCCGCGGTGGGGCACCGGTGAAACCTCATGACGCGTGCTGCGGCCCGGAAACGTGGACGTCCAGCTTGGTCGACCCAGCGTGGCGGTCGGGTCGGCCCGCCTGCGGCGCAGGTCGAAGGACGTCCACGTTGGTCGACCGATCGTGTGACCGTCCGGTCGCGGATGCGGGGGTGACCGGCGGAAACAGCCATACTCGACGCGAGAGGCTGGACGCAGCCACCCGGGAACCGCGTACGATCTCCTCACCACGCCGGGCGCACCATCGTGCGGCGTGCCCACGGCAGGACCGCAGTACTGTGCCGATTTGGTGCATTGGGCCCGGTGTCGACCACATCGCGTCCGAGTACTGTTCCCCCGCTGGCGGTGATCCTGCCAGTTGGCTGAACTGACGAGGAGACTCGATTGACCGTGGAGAGCTCGATGAGATCGTCGGCTGCCGGGACGGACTGCGTCCAGCTCCTCACCCCTGAGGGGGAACGGCTTCGGCCGGCCGGGTACGAGGACATCGACTTCACTGCCGACGAGGTACGCGACTTCTACCGCGACTTCGTGCTCGTCCGCCGGATCGACACCGAGGCCACCGCCCTGCAGCGGCAGGGTGAGCTGGGCATCTGGGCGTCGCTGCTCGGCCAGGAGGCCGCGCAGGTCGGCTCCGCCCGCGCGCTGCGGCCGAACGACTTCGTCTTCCCGACCTACCGGGAGCACGGCGTCGCGTGGTGCCGTGGCATCGACCCGATCCACCTGCTCGGGCTGTTCCGCGGCGTCGACCACGGCAACTGGGATCCCGAGGAGTTCAACTTCGGCCTCTACACGATCGTCATCGGCGCCCAGTGCCTGCACGCCACGGGCTACGCGATGGGCATGATGCGCGACGGCGCCGAGGACGCGGTCCTCGCCTACTTCGGCGACGGCGCGTCCGCCCAGGGCGACGTCAACGAGGCCCTGATCTGGGCCGGCGTGTTCAACACCCCCGTCGTGTTCTTCTGCCAGAACAACCAGTGGGCCATCTCGGTGCCCCTGCAGCGGCAGAGCCGTACCCCGCTGTACAAGCGCGCGCAGGGCTTCGGGTTCCCGGGCATCCAGGTCGACGGCAACGACGTGTTCGCGGTGCACGCGGTCACGTCCCGGGCGCTCGCCAGCGCGCGGGAGGGCAACGGGCCCACCCTGATCGAGGCGGTCACGTACCGCATGGGCGCCCACACCACCAACGACGACCCGTCGCGCTACCGCATCGAGAGCGAGGTCGAGGAGTGGCGGTTGAAGGACCCGATCGAACGGGTCCGCGTCTACCTCGCCCGCAGCGGCCTCGCCGACCAGGCGTTCTTCGACTCGATCGAGGAGGAGGCGAACGACCTCGCCGCCTCCCTGCGCAAGCGGTGCGTCGAGATGCCCGACCCCGACCCGACGCGGATGTTCTCCCAGGTCTACGCCGAGCCGAGCCCCCTGCTCGACCAGGAGCGCGAGGAGTACCTGAGCTACCTCGCGGGCTTCGAAGGAGGGCACTGATGAGCAAGGCAGCGCAGGAGCTCGACGAGTACCGCGGAGGGAGGGGCTGCGGTGTGGTCAGGAGTGGGCACGACGTTGTCGCGGCACCTGCCGGAGCGGTGCGAGGAGGCGGGCGCGCATGAGCAAGGTGACCCTGGGCAAGGCCGTCAACATGGGCTTGCGTCGCGCGCTCGAGGATGACCAGAAGGTCCTGATCATGGGCGAGGACGTCGGCCGGCTCGGTGGCGTCTTCCGCGTCACCGACGGGCTGCAGAAGGACTTCGGCGAGGACCGCGTCGTCGACACCCCGCTCGCCGAGTCGGGCATCATCGGCACGGCCGTCGGCCTGGCGATGCGCGGCTACCGGCCGGTGTGCGAGATCCAGTTCGACGGCTTCGTGTTCCCCGGCTTCGACCAGATCATCAGCCAGCTCGCCAAGCTGCGCTACCGGTCGCAGGGCCGGGTGCAGATGCCGGTCGTCGTGCGCATCCCGTTCGGCGGCGGCATCGGCGCGGTGGAGCACCACAGCGAGTCGCCGGAGACGTTCTTCGTCCACATCGCCGGGCTCAAGGTCGTCGCCTGCTCCAACCCCGCCGACGCGTACTGGATGATCCAGCAGGCGGTCGCGAGTGACGACCCCGTCATCTTCTTCGAGCCGAAGCGGCGCTACCACGACAAGGGCGAGGTCGACGTCGAGTCGACGCCCGACCCGTTGCACGCGTCCCGCGTCGTCCGTCCTGGTGGCCACTGCACGGTCGTGGGGTGGGGTCCGATGGTCCGTACGTCCCTCGACGCGGCCGCCGCGGCACAGGACGAGGGCACCGAGCTCGAGGTGATCGACCTCCGCTCGCTGTCGCCGCTCGACCTCGAGCCGGTGTACGACTCGGTACGGCGCACCGGCCGGCTCGTCGTCGTCAACGAGGCGCCGCGCACCGGTGGCCTGCCGGGCGAGATCGCGGCCATGGTGACCGAGCGGTGCTTCTACCACCTGGAGGCACCGGTCATGCGGGTCACCGGCTTCGACGCGCCCTACCCGCCCGCCCGGGTCGAGGACTCGTTCCTCCCCGACCTCGACCGCGTCCTCGACGCCGTCGACCGATCGCTCGCGTACTGAGGGGTTAGACCGTGGGCCTCAAGCACTTCAAGCTGCCCGATGTCGGTGAAGGCCTCACCGAGGGCGAGATCCTGCACTGGCTGGTCAAGCCGGGCGACGAGGTGACCGTCAACCAGAACCTCGTCGAGGTCGAGACGGCGAAGGTCGCGGTCGAGCTGCCGTCGCCATGGGCCGGCGTGGTCGCGACCCTGCATGTCGAGGAGGGCACGACCGTCGACGTCGGTGCGCCGATCATCTCCATCGACGTCCCCGGCGAGCCCGACGACGCTACCGGCGGCGACGAGGACACGGCGATGCTCGTCGGCTACGGCCCCAAGGCCGGCGCGTCCAGGCGCCGCCCGCGCAAGGCGACGGCCGCGGCCGCGGTCCGCGAGCCGGAACCGGCGCCCGCACCCGAGCCGGAGCCCGCGCCCGTCGCGGAGCCGGCGGCCGAGGTCGTCGGCGTCACCGTCCTGGCCAAGCCGCCCGTGCGGAAGCTGGCGAAGGACCTCGGCGTCGACCTGCGGGCGGTGACCGCCACCGGCGCCGGCGGCACGATCACCCGCGACGACGTCAGGGCGGCCGCCGAGGCGCCGTCCGCACCAGTGGCGGCTCCGGCCGGAGCACCCGCGCCCACCGGCGCCGGCATGCCGGTCGTCGTCCCCGCGGCGGGCTGGGTGCCCGAGCTGTCGTTCGCCGGACCCGACCGCTCCGCCCGCATCCCGGTGCGCGGCGTGCGCAAGCACACGGCGGCGGCGATGGTGACCAGCGCGTTCACCGCGCCGCACGTGACCGAGTTCGTCACCGTCGACGCGACCCGCACGATGAAACTCGTCCGCCGGCTGAAGGCGTCGCCGGAGTTCGACGGCGTCAAGGTGAGCCCGTTGCTGCTGCTCGCCAAGGGTGTCCTGCTGGCGCTCGCGCGCAACCCGATCGTCAACTCCACCTGGGTCGAGGAGTCGCAGGAGATCGTCGTCCGCGGCTACGTCAACCTCGGCATCGCCGCCGCGACCCCGCGCGGGCTCGTGGTGCCGCACATCCCCGACGCCGACCGTCTGTCCCTCGCCGGCCTGGCCGGGGCGTTGCAGGAGCTGACCGACACCGCGCGCGCGGGCAAGACGACGCCCGCGGCGATGCAGGGTGGCACGTTCACGATCACCAACGTCGGCGTGTTCGGCGTCGACACCGGCACTCCGATCCTCAACCCCGGTGAGGCCGGCATCCTCGCCATGGGCGCGATCAGGGAGCAGCCCTGGGTGCACAAGGGCGCGGTCGTCCCGCGGATGGTGACCACGCTCGGGCTGTCGTTCGACCACCGCATCGTCGACGGCGAGCAGGGCTCGAGGTTCCTGCGCGACATCGCCGACTTCGTCGAGGACCCGCAGACCCGCCTGTTCGCCTGGACCTGACGGGGCGCTAGTCGTCCTTCGGTCTCGCGCCGACGATCCTGGCGCGACCGAAGGACAGGTCGGCGAGTGCCCGCATGGTCTCGTCGGCCGGCTTGTCGCTGTACGCCGTCGAGGCGGTGAGCGGAGAGCCGAAGAACGCGGTGGTGCGTGCCTGGTCGAGCGCCGACCACGACCCCTTGAGCTGACCGACGCGCGGGTCGCGCGGAACCACGCAGATCACCTTCTCGACCAGCCAGCGCTTGGGCCGGATCTCGGCGATCAGCTCCCACGGGATCTGCGCGGCCAGCACCGGCCACTTGCGGATCCGCAGCCACACGCCCTGCCGGTCCGCGGCGAGGAGCGGGCCGCCCGTGACCTGGTTGAAGACCCGGAACCCGAAGCCGACGGTGTACAGGCCGACCGCGACGACGAGGCCGATCAGGCCGATCCGCCAGCCGCCGGTCACGAACAGATAGCCGGTCACCGCGAGCAGCACGACGAGCGGGACGCAGAACAGCAGCAGCCACATGCTGAGCCGCGGGCGTACGACGAACGGCAGGTCGCTCGGCACGCGCTTGGCGGTCCGCAGCGTAGGCGCCTTCCCCGTCGGTCCGGGAGGCGGCGGGAGCTGCATCGGCGGTGGTTTCGCCGCGTACGATCCCGGCGGGTCGACGACGGGTACCGGCGGCACGACGCTGCGTGGCGGCCGCGCCGGGTAGCCGTAGGGCCGCGGGTGCGGCGAGCCGGGAGGCGACACCGGGGGCGGCAGCGGTCGGATCGAGTGCGGCGGGACGGGAACCGGACGTGGCCTGGTCGGATACCGGTGCGCGCCGGGTGGACCTGGCGGCGGTGCCTGGCCGGGGGGTGGACCGTACGGCGCCTGGCCGTACGGCGACACGGGGCGGTCGGGAACCTGCCAACCTCCGTGCGGTGGCTGACTCACGGGACCCCCGACGGTACTCTGCTGCTGCTATCGGGAACGGTAGCAAGCCAGTCGGGGGCACGGCAGCCGACGCCCACCCGAATGGCGTCGATCTCACGCGTCCGGTCACGGCGGCCGGCGCATCGAGCGTGCCGAGAGGACCCGAAGACCATGGCGACCTGCGCACGGTGCGGACACGAGTCCGCGGGCCAGTTCTGTGGAAACTGCGGCGCTACGCTCGGCGGCGGTCCCGGTGGCCCGCAGGGTGGCCAGGGCGGCGGCAACGGCGGACCGGGAGCGACACCGCCGTGGGCGTCCTCGGGACTCGTCCCACCCTGGCAGCAGCACCAGGCGCAGACCACCACGACCCTCCCGCCACCCGGCGGTGGCGCACCCCCCGGCGGACCGACCGCGCCGGGCGGCGGGCCTGCGGGCTCCCAGCCGTACGTCCCGCCGAACGCGGCGAGCGGCGGCCCCGGGGAGCAGGTGAGCTGGCTCGAACGCACCTTCCGCGGCCGGCCGCTGCACTACCCGACGACGCTGTACTGGATCACCCGCGCGTGCATGCGCAACCCGCGCGGCCCGATGATGGCGTTCTTCACCACCTGGTTCAACGTGTACCTCGGGCTCGTCCTGGCCGCGATCGGCGGCGTCACCGGCGTGATCGCCGGCTGGCTCGGCGGCCTCACGACCGCGGTCGGGTTCATCGGGGACACCGGGGTCGGTCAGTTCATGCCCAACGCGGCGTTCAACATCAGCGGCGCCCTCGGCGCGGCGCTCGGCCTGGTGATCGGGGTGCTCGCCGGCTTCCTGGCCGGTATCCTCTGGTCGCCCCTGCTGATCTACGGCGTGACCGAGGACATCGTCCCGGTCATCGGCTGGGTGATCGGGCAGATCGTGAGCGGCATCGTCATCGGCTGGCTCTACACCCTGTTCCACAACATGTTCGAGGGCACGATCATGCGGTGGAAGGGCGCCCGCCAGCTCAGCCGGCGCGAGAACGAGCTGATCATGCCGATCGTCCGCGAGATGGCGCACCGGCTCGGCATGCACGGCGTCCCCCGGGTGCTGATGAACGAGTCCCGTGACGTCAACGCGTACGCCGGCGCCCGGCACATCGTGCTCAACCAGGGCCTGCTCGACGAGTTCGAGTACGACAAGGAGGTGCTGTCCGGTGTCATCGCCCACGAGCTGACGCACTGGCACAACGCCGACCCCGTGTCGAACGCGTTCGTGCGCGGCGTCGCGTTCCCGATCTACGTGATGTACACGTTCTGCGAGTGGGTGCGCAAGGCGCTCGGGCCGATGCTGGGGCCGATCTTCATGCTGCTGTTCATCTGGCTGATCTGGCCGCTGTACTTCATCATGCGGGTGATGATCGCCCCCGCCCACGCGACCGACACCCGTCCGGCGGAGATCATCGCCGACCGGGGCGCGGTCCAGGCGGGTCAGCGCGTCGGCATGCGCAGGGCCCTGGTCCGTATCAAGCACGCCATCGACGGCGGCCTCAGCGGCTGGGACGAGGCGATGTGCCGCACCCACCCGCCGACGGAGCTGCGGCTCGAACGGATGGAGGAGCCGGGCAAGAGCTACCCGCTTCCCGACCCGGACGGCCCGACGTCCAGCGTCGCGGCTGCCGGTGCCGGGGGCGGCAGCCTGATGAGGGACTAGCGGCATGACTGTGCTTCCCGCCGTCCTACTCCGCTCCGCTCCTCGCTCGCCGGGTGGGCGGGCGCTGGACCCTCTTCGGGTCGCTGCGATGCTCACTTCGGAGGACGGCTCATGACGACGGCAGAACAGCCGGCGGCGATCCCGCCCTTCCAGGTGACGCCGCGGCCGAACGTCTTCCTGGGCTGGGACCAGGCGCGCAACTACGAGAAGTGCTGGAGCGGACCGGAGGACTCGGTCGGCATCATCGGTCCACCGAGGTACGGCAAGTCGTCCGGCCTCGTGATCCCGTCCGTCCTGTGGTGGGGCGGCCCGGTGGTGTCGACGTCGACCCGCGGCGACATCCTCGGCTTCACCGGCAACTGGCGGCGCTCGATCGCGCAGTACTACGGCGGCGACGTGCTGATCTACGACCCGTTCGGCAGCGAGTACCCGGACCGATCGATGCACTGGTCCCCGTTGGCCGACTGCGCGGACCCGAGTGTGTGCTATCGCCGGGTGGCTGCGATGACGGCGGCGGCCAGCCAGGGCATGCAGGACGGTGACCACTGGCGCAGCGGTGCCGCGTCGATCCTGCGGGGCTACTTCCATGCGGCGGCACTGGAGGGCCTGTCGATCACGCATGTACGCCGGTGGCTCGCCACGCAGAACATCAGCGACGCGGCCGCGATCATGCGCATGTCGAGCAGCCCCGCGGCGATGTGGGCGGACGACCTCGACGCCATGCGTCACCTCGGTGACCGGGAACGCGGCAGCTTCTACTCGACGGCGCGCAACACCCTCGAGGCCCTGTCGGAGCCGAAGGCGCTCGAGTCGTGCTCGCGTACCGACCTGAACATCGACCACTTCCTGCGGAGCTCGTCGTCGCTGTTCATCATCGGCCCGTCGCACCAGCAGAAGGCCGCGGCGCCCCTCATCGCGGGCCTCGTCGACAGCATCGCGCACCGAGCCGCGGAGCTCGCCGCCCAGCAGGGCGGCCGGCTCGACCCGCCGCTGCTGCTCGCCCTCGACGAGGTCGCCAACATCGCCCCGATCGAGAGCCTGCCGTCCCTCGTCAGCGAGGGCGGCGGCCGCGGCGTCATCACCATGTGGGCGACGCAGAGCCTCGCGCAGCTGCGGGTGAGGTACGGCGAGGAGCAGCAGGCGTCGATCCTCGCGGCGACGACGGCGAAGCTCATCTTCGGCGGCCTGTCCAACGGTCGCGACCTCAACGACATCTCGGCCTGGGCCGGTGAGGAGAAGCAGACCCAGGTCACCTTCTCGTCCGGCCAGGGCGGCCAGGGCCGGGTCGGCCCGTGGGGCGGCGACTCCGGGGGCATCAGTGGTCACAGCCGGACGATGGGTCGCGAGCAGCAGGTCAGCAGCTTCATGTACCCGGCCCTGCCGGTCAACGCGATCCAGCTGCTGCCACCGCTGAACGCCTGGCTGTTCTACCGCAGCGACCGACCCCTGAGGGTCGAGACCCGACCAGCGGGCGCGATCCCCGAGTACCAGGCGATCAGGGGCTTCACGCCATGACCGACGTGCTCCTTCCGGTAGGTCAACCACTGGGATTCGTGTACCCGTTCGCTGCGGGCGACGGCGAGCCCGCCGCGTCGGTCCGCGTCGGTGACGACATCCAGGAGCTGAGTCCGGGCGAGTACCGGATCTGGCTCATGGCATTCGGTCCGACGGATGACGATGACCTCGTCCGGCGTGCCGAGGAGCTCGGTGTCACCGATTCGCGCGATGTCATCGAGGCGTACCTCGAGCTCGGACTGTTCATCAACGTCGACCCTGCCGGCCCCATGGACACGTTGGCCACGGTCCTCGACGAGCATCGGCTCACACCGGGTGGAGTCGGGATGGGGAACTCCCCCGAGGAACCCGGAACCTTCTCCGTGGGAGGGCCGGAGCTGGAGCCACGTGTGCGGATGAACCTCGACGTCTACACCCTCTGGGCGACGTCGAACGGAGCTTCGATTCTGCGGTTGTGCCGCGACATGACCAGCGGTGGAGAGCGTGATCTCGAAGGGATCGTCAGGAACATCGCCGAGAACCTTCCCGGTTTGATCGGTACGGGATCAGGCTTCCTGGACCGTGTGTGATGTCGGCGCCTGAGATGGACGAGGGTGGCGGTCGCTCACGTTTCCTGGACGGCGTCAGCAGACACGGCCCCCGGGTCTGTCAATGGGCGGGCGCGACCATCGGCTTCGCCGTGCACGGCCCGGCAGGGGCAGCGGCCGGAGGCTATCTCGGCAAGGTCGGCGGCGTTGGTCTGAAGGCGGCTGCGGATCGCATCAACGCTCGACGCGAGGCCGCTGCACGTCCGGCCGTGCCAGGCCACGAGGGACAGAGCCCGGCGGACAAGGAGCTGCCCGCCGGGCGCCCGGGTCTGGGAAGGGCGGCGCGTGCCACGGGAGTGGTCGCGTCGGAGGGCATCAGCGAGTTCGGCTCCCGATTCGGGCCCGTGGGCAAGGTGATGAGCAAGCTCACCGCCCCCGCCGCCTCGGGTTTCTCGAAATGGGCGCGGGACAAACTGGATCCCAGGGGCAAGGCCGAACGCGACCGATCGGCGGCCGAGAAGGACGCGTTCGACAAGGCGTCGAAGGACCCCAAGAAGTTCGCGCAGGCGCAGCTCGACAAGGACCTTCGCGACGGTCAGGAGATCAACCGGCGTCTGCAGGATCCAGACGCGGCTGCGCGAGCCGACGCCGCGAAGGCAGCTCAGGGAACTCCGAGCAAGGCGGCCGCCGACCAGGGCGGACATCGCGTCCTGCGTGCGGTCGAGAAGGGCGCACCCGCTGTCTGCGAAACGGTGGGGGCGGGCGTCGGAACCTTCGTACCGGGCGCGGCTGCGGTTGCTCCGCTCGCCTCGAAGGTGCTCGGCACGGAGATCGCGCGGGCAGCGAAGAACAAGCGAGAGTCGAGCGAGGCCAAGGCGAAGGCCGCGGACACCGGCAAGGAGAGCCGCGCAGGCGAGGCCGGTGCGGGGAAGGGAGACGGTGGTGGACCGGGTCCCAAGGAGGCGGGACCGGAGACATCGGTGCCGGCATGGCGGCGATACGCGGCCAGCGGACTCCGCTTTGCCGGAAGGTCGGCCAACGAGGTGGTCAAGTCCGACCTGACTCGCCAGCCGGCCGAGCGACCCGCTGCCGAGTCTGGCAACACGAGCGATGTCGGGAAGTACGCGCAGGACGAGGCCACGAGAACCGGCTTCGAGGGCGCGAGGGACTCGGCCGGTGCCTGGCTCGAGAAGCAGGCCAATCGAGGTGCGGCCCGGCTCGAACGGAGCAACCGACCTGCCGACGGCAAGGTTGAGCGGCCCTCCGCCAGCGGCCAGGAACAGCCGGCCGCGTCCACACGGGCCGAGCAGCAATCCACACCACAGCAGGCACCGGCCGGACAATCGCCACAGGCGTCTCCAGGCCACGGCTATGACCCGAACGCCGCGATGCAGCGTGGCGGAGGAGACGACCCCAACAAGGAGCCACGGCAGCGCGTCCCACCCGGGTCGAACGACGGAGCCCAGGGTGGTCTGGATGGTCGGCCCGCGATACCCGGTCGGAGTTCGCCCGGGGCGTCGGGCAACGCCGGTGCTACTGCGTCGACCGGGCCGGTTGGCTCCGCGGCGGCGGGTGGGTCCGGCTCGAAGCCGATCGACGGGGACTGGCGGCTCGGACCGGAGAAGCTGCCGACCGGTGGCGCCGCCGGTGGCCTCCTCCAGGGATACGACCGCTTCGGCGGGATGTCCAAGGACGACTTCCTCGCCAAGCACTGGAACTCGGACACCGGCGCATGGCGTTATCCGGACGGCGACGGGTTCGCTGCGGGGACCGCCGGCGACGGCTCGAAGGAGTACGAGCGCACTCCGGTCGAGCTGAGGCAGGGCCAGATCATCGATCGCTTCGGCGGTCCCAACGGGGAGTACCTCAGCCCCGCGGGAACCTCGTACGGAGGGCGGGCGCTACCACCGAGCAACCTGGCGCCCAATCCCAAGGAGCAGCCGTCACCACCGCCGGACAACTACCACCAGTACGAGGTGATGAAGCCGTTCACCGTCGATGCCGGCCCGGCGGAGAAGGCGTTCGAGCAGCCCGGTGGCGGTATCCAGTACAAGACGAACGGCGACTATCTGCCGGAGCGACCGGGGAAGGCGACGGTCGGCTGGCTGCAGGAGAACGGATACCTCCGCGAGATCACGCCGAAGGAGACCCAGCCGGACTCGGGACGGGAAGCGCAGGCTCAGCGAGAGGCCGGGCAAGCCAGAGAGGGTTCAGGGGCGGCGGTAAACCGTGCGCAGCCTCAGCAGGGTGCGGCGAAGCAGGGCCAGCACCAGAGCACCACCAAGCAAGGGGCGCAGGGCCAGCAGCCGTCCCAACCGCGGCAGGGTGCGGCGAAGCAGCAGGGTCCCGCCAAGCAGCAGGGTCCCGCGAAGCAGAGCGCGGCGAAGCAGCAGGGTCCCGCGAAGCAGCAGGGCGCGGCGAAGCAGCAGGGTCCCGCCAAGCAGAGCGCGGCGAAGCAGCAGAGTCCCGCGAAGCAGCAGGGCGCTGCCAAGCAGGGCGCGGCGAAGCAGGGTGCCGCCAAGCAGCAGAGTGCCGCGAAGCAGCAGGGCGCTGCCAAGCAGGGCGCGGCGAAGCAGGGTGCCGCCAAGCAGGGTGCCGCGAAGCAGGGTGCCGCCAAGCAGCAGAGTGCCGCGGCGAAGCAGGGTGCCGCGAAGCAGGGTGCCGCGAAGCAGGGCGCGGCGAAGCAGGGTGCCGCCAAGCAGGGTGCCGCGAAGCAGGGTGCCGCGAAGCAGCAGGGTGCCGCCAAGCAGCAGGGCGCGGCGAAGCAGCAGGGCGCCGCCAAGCAGCAGAGTGCCGCGAAGCAGCAGGGCGCTGCCAAGCAGGGCGCGGCGAAGCAGGGTGCGGCGAAGCAGGGTGCGGCGAAGCAGCAGGGCGCCGCGAAGCAGGGTGCCGCCAAGCAGGGTGCGGCGAAGCAGCAGGGTGCGGCGAAGCAGCAGGGCGCCGCGAAGCAGGGTGCCGCGAAGCAGCAGGGTGCCGCCAAGCAGGGTGCCGCGAAGCAGGGTGCTGCGAAGCAGGGTGCTGCGAAGCAGCAGGGTGCCGCGAAGCAGGGTGCTGCGAAGCAGCAGGGTGCCGCCAAGCAGGGTGCCGCGAAGCAGCAGGGTGCGGCGAAGCAGCAGGGTGCGGCGAAGCAGCAGGGCGCCGCGAAGCAGGGTGCGGCGAAGCAGCAGGGCGCCGCGAAGCAGGGCGCGGCGAAGCAGCAGGGCGCCGCGAAGCAGGGTGTGGCGAAGCAGCAGAGTGCCGCGAAGCAGCAGGGCGCGGCGAAGCAGGGTGCGGCGCAGCAGGGCGCGGCGAAGCAGGGTGCGGCGAAGCAGCAGGGCGGGCCGAACAAGTCCGGGGGGAACAAGACAGCGGCCAACAAGGGCGGCGGAGGTAAGTCGGCCGCCGGTCAGGGTGGCGGGAGCAAGGGCAGTGGGAGCACGAGCGGCGGGAGCGCGAGTGGTGCGGCGGGCGGGCGTCAACGGCCACAGCAAGGTGCCGCGAAGTCGAGCTCGTCGGCCGCGGGGTCGAGTGGCAAGAGCTCGGGTGGGGGCCGTTCCCAACCACAACAAGGGGGTTCTCGTGGTGGAGGCGGGAGACGTCGATGAGTGAGCAGGGCACCACTGACACGGAAGGATCAGGTGTGGACTTCCCCGATCCTGACGTCATCGAGCCGGATGACGTCCACGAGGGAGACCCCTTCCCCGATGACGACGGCGAGGCGGACGAACCGGCGCCACCCTTGTGGGTATGGGACGGCCTGGACGACGAGCTCTACCAAGGGCTCTGGCGTGAGTTCGCGTCGTGGGTGGAGTGGCTCGAGGATGCCTACGGCACCTGGGTGGAGCTGCCCCCGTGCTGGCCGTTGCACGAGGCATTGCGCGAGGAGCTCAGGCTCTTCTGGTACTGGCACATCGAGCTGATGACCACCGAGGAGAGCCCCGTCACCGGCATCGCGTGGCACAACGACCTTCGGCAGTCCACCCAGGCGTGGCGCGAACTCGCCTCGTGCGAGCACGCCGAGCAGTTGAGGTACCACCGCCAGCTCGCGGAGCAGCGGCGGAGAAGGCACGAGGGGTTCCTCGAACAGGCGATCGCGACCCGGAACGACGCCGGGCGGCGGCATGACGGAGGCGAAGCGTGAGCAAGTTCTGTGGTGGCTGCGGCAACCAGGTGCCCGACGGGCTCAACTTCTGTACCAACTGCGGCCGGCCCCGAGCCGGCGCCGGTGGAACCGGTGGCCAGGAGCAGCAGGCTCAGGCGAGCCAGGTGGGTCCCGGCGGCGCGACCTCGGGTCGACCCGCGCCGGCACAGCCGCACCGCGCGGCCGATGACCCGTACCTGCGCAAGCGTGGTTCGAAGCGACCGCTCGTCATCATCGGCGGCATCGCGGCGGTGCTGATCCTCTTCGCGGTCACCGTCACCGTTCTCCAGTCGACCGTGTTCGGACCCAAGGCCGCCGTGAACGCGTACTTCGGCGCACTCGAGGACCGCGATGCGGAGAAGGCTCTCGCGCGGATCAGCAGCGGATCGTCGAGCGGCGAGGGGAGCACGGGGTCGGGAAGCGCGTCGGAGGAGCTCCTCACCGACAAGGTGCTGGGCGCGAAGCAGTACCAGCCACCGACCGACGTCGAGATCACGAGCACGAAGGCGTCGAGTGACAGCGGCGACGACGACTCGGACTCCCAGGAGGCGAACGTCAGCTACCAGGTCGCCGGGGAGCGGCAGACGGCCACCATGCGGGTCTGGAAGTCCGACGACAAGCGGTTCGGCCTGTTCGACAAGTGGATCATCGAGGGTGGCCGCTCGTCCCTCAGTCTCGCGACCGGTCCGCCGTACACGGTCAACGGCCAGGAGCTGAAGGCACCGGACGAGCAGGGCGGCGGAGAAGACGGCGGCGACGGCGACGATGGCGACGGCGGCTACGGCGAAGGGGAGAGCGCCGCGCCGACCAGCTACGCGGCCTTCCCCGGTGGCTACGAGGTGGCGGTGCCCGGCAACCCGCTGTTCTCGAGCGCGACCAAGAAGGTGACGGTCACATTGAAGGGTGAACCGGCTCAGGTCAACCTCGACCCCGACATCAAGCCGGCGGCGATCACCGAGGTGCGCAAGCAGGTCACCGCGTACATCGACCTGTGCGCCGGGGAGACGACGCTTCAGCCGGACGGGTGCCCGCTCGGCGTGTACGGCGGCAGTGACCCCAGGAACGTCAAGTGGACCGTCACCAAGTATCCGACGATCCGCCTCGCGCAGGAGAACGGTTCGCGCGTGTCCGTGGTGACCGATGACGGCAGCGAAGGCTCGGCGACGGTGACCTACGAGGCCAAGGGGTACTTCGGCGACGAGTACGAGTCACAGACCGGCACGTCCAGCATCACGGTCGCCGGCGTCGTCGTGGTGAAGGGCGGCAAGCTGGACTGGTTGTCGCCCAGGGACGTGGAGGAGAAGCCCTAGCCGACTCTCTCAGCCCAGCCCACCCGCAAGGGCCTCGGCTGCGGCGCGTATCACCGAGACGTGGGACGTGAGCCGTTCGACGTCGACCAGGAAGGTCACGGTCGACATGCTCACTGCCGCTACCGGGGTGCCGTCCGAGCCTGGGACGGGTACGGCGAGGCAGCGCACCGTCGCCTCGTTCTCCTCGTCGTCGAGCGCATACCCCTGCGTGCGCACCCGGGCGAGTTCGGCGTGCAGTGCGCGCCGGTTGGTGATCGTCCGCGGCGTGCGCCGGGGGAGCCCGCGGCGGTCGACGATGGCGTCGACCTCGGCACGCGGCAGCGGCGCGAGCAGGCACTTGCCGATCGCCGTGCAGTGCAACGGGATGCGCATGCCGACGCGTGACGCCATCCGGTACGGCTGGTCGGCGTCGACCTTGTCGATGTACGTCGCGTCGTCACCGCTGCGGACGGCCAGGTGCACCGTCTGGCCGACCTCGCGCTGCAGCCGGCGGAGCACGTTGGCCGGCTGGTCGGCGGCGGTGCCGGCGACCTTCGCGGCGAGCGCGCGCAGTCGGGGACCCGCCGTGTACCAGCCGCCCCGCTCCGCGCTGAGGAACCCGTCGGTGGTGAGGACGGCGAGGATCCGGTGCGTGCTCGGCTTCGGCACGCCCGCGTCGGCGGCGATGTCGGCGAGACGCCGTCGCCCGCCCGACTCGAGCGCCGCCTCGACGATGCGCAATGCCTTCTGCGTGGCGTTGCCCGCCTCGGTCGTCCGGCCGCCACGGGACCGACCGGCCCCGGATGTGCTGGCTGCCTCCGGCGGCTGCGCAGTGGGCATTGACGCCTCCGCGGGTCGGGACTAGGGTCACAGCTGTTCGGCTACACGATACGACGTTCCACTACGTAAAACAACGAGATGACCGACTTCCTCTCTCTCGCCAGGACCCAGCGGCTGGTCCCTGTCCTGCGCGCCGACGACCCGGCCGCCGCGGTCACCAGGGTGGCCGAGCTCGTCGCGGCCGGTTGCCGTGTGATCGAGCTGACGACCACCGTCCCGGGCTGGGACCGCGCGCTCGGGGACGCCGTCGAGCGGTTCGGCGCCGACGGCACGCTGATCGGGCTGGGCACCGTGACCACCCAGGAGCAGGCGACGTCCGCGGTACGCCTCGGCGCCGCGTTCCTCGTCTCGCCCTACACCGCCCCCGCCGTACGCGCAGTCGCCGCAGACGCGCACCTGCCGTTCCTCGAGGGCGCGTTCACCCCGAGCGAGCTCGCCTCGGCTGCGGCACACGGTCCGGTCAAGCTGTTCCCCGCACACGTGGGCGGGCCCACCTACCTGAAGTCCGTCCTGACGATCCTCCCGGCCGGCACGGCCGTGATCCCGACCGGCGGTATCGGGCTCGCCGACGTCGACGCCTACCTGCGGGCGGGTGCCGTCGCGGTCGGCGTCGGGTCCGTGCTGCCCACCGACAGGGACGCACTCGAGGAGCTGTTCGCCGCGAGGTTCGCGGACGCCGATGGGTGAGGCCGTCGACGTCGTGGCACTCGGCGAGGTCCTCGTCGAGCTGCGCACCGACCAGCCGGTGCGCTCGGCCGACACCATCAGGCTCGGCTTCTCCGGCGACGTGCTGAACGCCGCCGCCGCGGCCGCCGCCGCGGGAGCGCGCACCGCGCTGTTCTCCGTCGTGGGCGACGACGAGCTCGGCGACGCGATCGTGGCGCGTGCGGAGGAGCTCGGCATCGACACCGGTGCCGTCGTCAGGTCGCCGCGGTCGAACGGCCTGTACCTCGTCAGCGCCGATGTCAGCGGTGAGCGCCAGTTCCTCTACTGGCGCGACGGCAGCGCGGGGTCGACGCTCTCGCCCGATCACGTCGAGGCGGCGCGCGGGCTCTTCGAGCGCGCGAAGGGTCTGGTGTTCAGCGGCATCGCGATGGCGATCTCGCCGACGGCACGGGCCGCGGCGCTCCGCGCGATGCACCTCGTCGCGGCGCATGGTGGCACGGTGACGTACGACCCCAATGCCCGGCCGAAGCTGACGAGTCCCGCCGACGCCCGTGCCGCGCTGGCCGACGTCGCGCCGCACGCCGACGTCGTCACGCCATCCTGCCCCGTCGACGCCCGCTTCCTCTTCGACACCGACGACGCCGACGCCGTGGTCGCCGAGACCCTCGCGCTCGGCGCGGGTGCCGTCGCGATCACCCGGGGGACGGACGACGTGGTGCTGGCGGACCGGTCGACGCGTACCCTCGTGCCGGTCCCTGACAATCCCGATGCCGTCGACGCGACGGGCGCCGGCGACGTGTTCGCCGGCACGCTCACGGCGCGGCGCGCGCAGGGTGACGAGCTGGCCCGGGCCGTACGGCTCGGCATCGCGGCCGCGTCATTGTCGGTCTCCGGGCTCGGCGGCACCGGGTACATCCCCGGCCTGGTGGAGACCCGCCGGCTGGCGGCGAGTGAGGGCATGGGGAGGAACGAGGGTCGATGAGGATCACCGAGGCGAAGGTCATCGTCACCAGTCCGGGACGCAACTACGTCACCCTCAAGGTGACGACCGACGAGGGCGTCTACGGCATCGGCGACGCCACGCTCAACGGTCGCGAGCTCGCGACCGCGGCGTACCTCCAGGAGCATGTCTGCCCCCTCCTGATCGGGCGCGACCCGCACCGAATCGAGGACACCTGGCAGTACCTCTACCGCGGCGCGTACTGGCGTCGCGGCCCGGTCACGATGGCGTCGATCGCCGCCGTCGACGTCGCGCTGTGGGACATCAAGGGCAAGGTCGCCGGCCTGCCGGTCTACCAGCTGCTCGGCGGCGCCACCCGTGACGCCGTGATGGTGTACGGGCACGCCAGTGGCGACGACGTCGCCGGGGTGCTCGACTCGGTGCAGCGCTACCGCGACGACGGCTTCCGCGCGATCCGTGTGCAGGTCGGCATCCCCGGGCTGGCGGACGTGTACGGCACGACCGACACCGGCGGCACGTACGAGCCGGCCAAGGACGGCGTCCTCCCGAAGGAGGCGGTCTGGGACACCGGCGCGTACCTCGACTTCGTGCCCTGCATGGTCGCCGCCGTGCGCGAGCGGTTCGGCTACGACTTCCACCTGCTGCACGACGTCCACCACCGGCTCACGCCGATCGAGGCCGCGCGGCTCGGCAAGGCGCTCGAGCCGTACCGGATGTTCTGGATCGAGGACGCCACGCGGGCCGAGGACCAGGACGCGTTCCGGCTGATCCGGCAGCACACGACCACGCCGCTCGCGGTCGGCGAGATCTTCAACACGATCTGGGACTGCCAGACCCTGATCACCGAGCGGCTCATCGACTACATCCGCGCGGCCGTGTCGCACGCGGGCGGGATCACCCACCTGCGCAGGATCCATGCCCTGGCGGACGTCTACGGCGTGCGCACCGGCGCGCACGGCGCTGGTGACCTCTCGCCGGTTTCGCTCGCGGCGGCGCTGCACGTCGACATCGCCGCGCCCAACTTCGGCATCCAGGAGTACATGCCGCACCTGCCTCCCGCCGACGACGTCTTCCCGCACGAGTACGCGTACGCGGACGGCTCCCTGCACCTCGGCACGGCGCTGGGACTCGGCGTCGACATCGACGAGGAGCAGGCGGCGAAGTACCCGTACGAGCGCCGCTACCTGCCGGTCAACCGGCTGCGCGACGGCTCCATGCATGACTGGTGACCGGCTGGCGCTCGGCACGCTGGGGTGGGTCCCTGAGGAGCTGCGTCCGGTCGTCGACCCGCGCTCGCTCGACGTCGGCGTCACGCACCTGGGCGTCGGGGCGTTCCATCGCGCGCACCAGGCGGTCTACACCGAGGGCGCGGTCGCGGCGTCCGGTGACACCCGTTGGGGGATCGCGGGATTCACCTCCCGCAGCGGCGCCGTCGCCGACCTGCTCGGTCCGCAGGACGGTCTCTACACCGTCCTCGAACGCGACGACGACACCGCGCGGGCGCGTGTCGTCGGCGTCCTGCGCGACGTCCGGTCGGGATCAGGCGACCCCGGTGCGGTCCTCGACCGGCTCGCGCACGGCTCGACGGCGGTCGTGACGCTGACCGTCACCGAGAAGGGATACCGGCACAACCCGGCGACGGGTCGGCTGTCGCTGTATGACGCCGAGATCGCGGCCGACCTCGCCGGGCGCCCCCCGGTGACCGTCGTGGGCAGGCTGGTACGCGGCCTGCAGCGCCGGATGCGTGATGACGCCGGTCCGGTGTCGGTGCTCTGCTGCGACAACTTCCCGTCGAGCGGCCGGGTGCTCGCAGGCCTCGTCGACGACTTCGTCGCGGCGCTGCCGTCCGCCGAGGGCGACCGGCTCGGCGCCTGGATCGAGGCGCACGCGGCCTTCCCCGACTCGATGGTCGACCGCATCACCCCGGCGACGACCGACGCGGACCTGCGCGACGCGCGCGACCTGCTCGGCCTGCGCGACGAGGCCGTCGTGGTCACCGAGCCGTTCAGCCAGTGGGTGATCGAGGACCGGTTCGCCGCGGACCGGCCGCCGTGGGAGCGGGCCGGCGTGCAGCTCACGGCGTCCGTCGAGCCGTACGAGCGCGCCAAGCTGCGGCTGCTCAACGGCAGCCACTCCACGGTCGCCTACCTCGGCGCGCTCGCCGGGTACGACACGATCGCCGCCGCCATGCGCGACGAGGCGATCGAGGCCGTCGTGGCGCGGCTGATGGCGGATGACGTCACCCCCACGCTCGACCCACCCGAGGGAGTCGACCTCGTCGAGTACGGGCGTACTGTCCTGCACCGGTTCAGGAACGAGGCGCTCGGTCACACGACCAGGCAGGTGGCCATGGACGGTTCACAGAAGCTGGGTCCGCGGCTGCTCGGCACGATCGCGGACGCACTCGCCGCGGGGCGTGAGCCGCGGTGGGCGACCCTCGGCGTGGCCGCGTGGATGCGGTACGTCTCGGCGTCCGCGTCCGACTCCGGCACGCCGCTGACGCTCGACGACCCGCTGGCCGAGCGCATCCGCACCGCGACGCGGTCGGTGTCGACCGCGGCCGGCATCGTCGACGGCCTGTTGGGAGTGACGGAGATCTTCGATCCGGCCCTGGCGCGGGGTTCCTTCCGGGACCTGCTGGTGGACTGGCTCGACCGGCTGCGCGGCGACGGCGTGCGCGCCACGCTGCGACGGGCCATCGCCGCGTCGTAGGGGGTGACGTCCGGGCAGGTGGCAGCGGCGGCCACCTGCCCGGACGTCACGACGGCGGGGGCAGGTTCAGAAGGCGGACTCGTCGAGGTCCATCAGGTCGAGCGTCGTGCTCTCCAGGGACTTGCGCTCCGCGCGGATGCGGGGCAGCTGGCTCGTCGCGAAGAACCTGGCGGCCGCGACCTTGCCCTGGTAGAACGCGCGGTCACGGTCGGACGGCCCCGCGGTGAGCGCGGCGAGGGCGATCTCGGCCTGCCGCAGCAGCAGCCAGCCGACGATGAGGTCACCCATCACGGTGAGCAGGCGCGTGGTGTTGAGGCCGACCTTGTAGAGCTCGGTGGCCTTGCCCTCCTCCTGGGACCCCATCGCCCAGCCGAACATCTGCCCGACCATCGCCTGGACGTCCTCGAGCCCGCGACCGAGCGCGGCGCGCTCCTCCTTGAGCTGGCCGTTGCCGGCCTCGCTCTCGGCGAACTCCTTGATCTCGTTGCCGAGCCGCATCAGCGCCTGCGCCTTGTCCTTCACGATCTTGCGGAAGAACAGGTCCTGGCCCTGGATGCCGGTCGTGCCCTCGTAGAGGGTGTCGATCTTCGCGTCGCGGATGTACTGCTCGACGGGGTAGTCCTGCAGGTAGCCGGATCCGCCGTACGTCTGCAGGGCCACGGACAGCAGCTCGTACGACTTCTCCGAGCCGAAGCCCTTGACCAGCGGCAGCAGCAGGTCGTTCATCCGCACGCTGTCCTCGTCGACGCGGCCCTCGGCCTCGGCGATCATCACGGAGTCCTGGAAGGTCGCCGTGTACGCGACCAGCGCGCGCAGGCCCTCGGCGTAGGACTTCTGCAGCATCAGCATGCGGCGGACGTCGGGGTGGTGTGTCGTGGTGACCCGCGGGGCGCCCTTGTCGGTCGCCCTGGTGAGGTCGGCGCCCTGCACGCGCGCCTTCGCGTACTCGAGCGCGTTGAGGTAGGCGGTCGAGAGCGTGGCGATGGCCTTGGTGCCGACCATCATCCGCGCGAACTCGATGACCATGAACATCTGCCGGATGCCGTCGTGGACGTCGCCGAGCAGGTAGCCGACCGCGGGGTGCTTCTCGCCGAACCGGAGCTCGCACGTGGTCGAGGCCTTGAGACCCATCTTGTGCTCGACATTGGCGACGTAGACACCGTTGCGCTCGCCGAGGTTGCCCTCGTCGTCGTGGTGGAACTTCGGCACGATGAACAGCGAGAGTCCCTTGGTCCCCGGACCGGCTCCCTCGGGGCGGGCGAGGACGAAGTGGATGATGTTGTCGGACAGGTCGTGCTCGCCGCTGGTGATGAACCGCTTGACGCCCTCGATGTGCCAGCTGCCGTCCGGCTGCGGCACGGCCTTGGTGCGGCCGGCGCCGACGTCGGAGCCGGCGTCGGGCTCGGTGAGCACCATGGTCGCGGCCCAGCGCTTCTCGATGATGAGGTGCGCGATCTTGAGCTGTTCGGGTGTGCCGAGACGCTCGATGGTGTGCGCGAAGTTGGGACCGGTCGCGTACATCGCCACGGCCGGGTTTGCGCCGAGCACCAGCTCGGCGGCGGCCCACTTCAGACTGCGGGGCGCCATGGTGCCGCCGATGCGCTCGGGGATGTCCATGCGCCACCACTCGGCGTCCATCCACGCCTGGTAGGAGCGCTTGAAGCCCTCGGGCAGCGTCACGGTGCCGGAGTCGCGGTCCCAGACGGGTGGATTCCGGTCGGAGTCGAGCAGGGACTCGGCCAGCTCGCCGGTCGCCAGTCGGTCGACCTCACCGAGGATGTCGCGCGCGGTCTCCTCGTCGAGCTCGCCGAACGGCTCGTGACCGAGGAGATCCTGTCGCCTGAAGACCTCGAAGAGGTTGAACTGCAGGTCGCGCAGGTTGCTCCGGTAGTGCCCCATGGATGCGTCTCCGAAGGTATGTGTACCCGTCAGTAACACTCTCGATGTTACCCGACGGTAACCAGGGAGCAAGTCCCGGTCCGGTCACGATCGGGACGGTCCGTCAACAGGTCACTGTCGCGTAACCGCCGCTCACCCTTCGTCACCGTCCAGTTCGCCGCATGATGCGTTGCGTCGTACGCAGGCGCAGGTGAGGGCGGGATTCCCGGTGGGAGGCCCGCTTCGTGGGCATCGCGATACCCGTTCCCGCAGGCCCGTGAGGCGGTCTGCGCTCGGGAAGGGTCCCGGGGGGTCGCCACTAGTGTCGGCACGGTGCCGAGCCATAGAGGCACTCCGTGGCGACGCACAGTGATGACAAGGCTTTTTGAGCGCCGCGCGTCTACGGGAGTTCTCGACATGGATCCCTTCGGCCGTCAGCCGTACGCAGTCCCTTCTCCGCAGCCAGGCGCCGTCGACGCGCCGGCCGCGGCCCCACCCGTCTTCCTGGTGCTGATCGGGAACGAGTGGCTGGCCGGCACGGTCGCGCGCGGACTATCGGCACGCCTCGCCGCGACCGGGCGCGCGGCGCGCGTGCTGGTGCCGCCGGTGCGCGGACGTGACTTCCTCGACCCGGCCTGCCGTGCGCGGATGCACGCGTGGTGGGAGGAGCAGCGGACCGGCGTCGACGTCGCGTCCGCCGTCCTCGTCGCCACCGACGAGGACCGGCTCGGCGGACTCACGCACCGTGCGTACGTCGCGGTGCGCCCCGACCGACGAGAGGCGCCGGCACACACCTACGGCGCGGCCGTGTGCACGGTCCCGGCCGCGACCATCCGCGACCTCGTCGACGCCGCCGCCGCGGACGTGCTCGCGATCGGCTCCGCGACGCCGGACGCCGACGTCCCGGCACGTACTCCCGCCGCGTGGGACACCGGCTGCGTCGTGGCGTCCCGCCCGGTGACGAGGCGTCGCACCGCGCGGCTGCCCGATCCGCCACGGCGCGGGCGTGTCAGGCGTAAGCGCCGGCCGCTGATGTCGACCGCCGTTCTCGTCGGCGCACTCGGCTTCGGGGGGTGGCTGCTGTCCGCGGTCGCCCAGCCGGGGACAGCGCAGGCGGACACGCCAGGCGTCCAGAGTGCGCGGGATCACCGTCCGTCGTCGGCGGACGACCTCCGCAGGGAGCGGTTGGAGCGGCGCATCGAGCGGTACGTACGCGAGCGCACCGATGCCGAGCTGCGACGTGCCGGCGTCGACTCGCCGCGCCGCCACCGCGAGGGGCGAGGGGGCTCGCATCCGCCGGGGGAGCGTGAGGCGGCGGATCCCGGAGGGCACGACGGTGACGAGAGCCGCCGGCAGATCGAACGGGTACGAGAGAGGTTCGAGCGGGCGCGTGAGCGCAACGTCGGGCAGGCGCACGAACGCCGTGCGGACGCCGTCCGCGAACGGGTCGAACGGGCCCGTGAGCGTGCCGGCGACGAGGGTGACGAGGCCCGCGAGCGGCCCGCCGAGCGCGCGCAGGAGCGGCGCCAGGCCGAGATCCGCAAGCAGATCGCCCGCGCCCGCAAGCAGATCGAGGACGCGCGCGAGCGCGGTGCCGACGAAGCCCGTGAGCGCCGCGGCGAGGCTCGTACCGAGCGCCGCGACGGCCGCGAGGCGAAGACGCGCCGGCAGTCCGAGGACGTCCGCGAGCGGTCCCGTGAGGCGCGCGAGTGTGACCCGGACGACGCGCGCGACGAGCGGCCGAACGTACGGAAGCGGTGGGAGAAGGCGCGGCAGGCCGAGGTCCGCCGTCAGCTGGAACAGGTGCGAGAGCGGCTCGAGCAGGCCCGCAAGCACCGCCACCACGACCAGCCGGGTCACGACCAGCAGGACGGTGACCGGCCCAGGCATGACGGGCTTCCCGGCGAGCCGGGTGACGCCGACGGCCCCGGTCACGATGCCGACG
Source organism: Streptosporangiales bacterium (assembly GCA_009379955.1). Classification (NCBI taxonomy): domain Bacteria; kingdom Bacillati; phylum Actinomycetota; class Actinomycetes; order Streptosporangiales; species Streptosporangiales bacterium. Next base: position 67,413 of record WHST01000019.1, read on the forward strand.
GCCCCGGCTATGACGCCGACGGGGACGGCAAGCCGGATCAGATCCCGCCGGTCCCGTTGCCGGAACCGCAGGACCCGGGACCCTCGCAGCCCCCGGCGCCGCCGTCCGACAACCCGGACGCGCCGCAGCCGCCGGGTGCGCAGGAGCTGCCCGATGCACCGCAGCCGCCGGGGTCCCCTGACGCGCCGCAGCCGCCGGGATCACCTGACGTGCCGCAGCCGCCGGCACCGCCGTCCGATGCCCCGCAGCCGCCGGAGCTGCCCGATGCACCGCAGCCGCCGGGGTCCCCTGACGCGCCGCAGCCGCCGGGATCACCTGACGTGCCGCAGCCGCCGGCACCGCCGTCCGATGCCCCGCAGCCGCCAGGGTCGCCGGACGCGCCGCAGCCGCCGGGTGACCAGCCGCCGCAGGGCCCGGATGCGCCGCAGCCGCCGCAGGGCCCGGATGCTCCGCAGCCGCCGGGTGACCAGCCGCCGCAGGGCCCGGATGCGCCGCAGCCGCCGCAG